>JAGWIL010000128.1 GCA_028866335.1 Rhodospirillales bacterium | reverse complement strand
GCTTAATATAGCCGACAATCTTCTTTGCCATTTCTGGCTCCTTTCATCCTAATGGCTTACTCAGCCATTGGACCGCGGTTCAGACGGCCGGGCACACCTGTCCCCAGCCTCCCGCGTTCCGAGGGGCGGAGCCTTAGCCTACCCTCTCCGCCCTGTCTAGCACCTCTTGAAATTTTCTGTTCAAACACGAAATCCGCCGCGCGGTTCATGAGCCGGGCCGCCACATCCAACAAAAGAGCATCCAATGGAAAACTTGATCCGCTCAGCAATTGTAGCCTCCATGATCGGCTTTGGCGGCGTAGCCTTCGCGGCGGCTCCGGCCCTGCCCATCCGCGGCACAATCGATACCGTGCAGGGCCGCACACTCTCTGTAACGGAGACCTCCGGGACAAAAATTACCGTAACATTGACGCCCCACGCCGCCATCGCTGAGGTGGTTCCGAGCTCGCTCGCGGCCGTAAAGGCGGGCAGCTATGTTGGCACGGCGGCGGTGCAGCAGATGGGTGGCACCTACCGGGCGATGGAGCTGCAGATTTTTCCTGAGAAAATGCGCGGCATTGGCCTTGGCACACGGCAATGGAATTTGGCACCGCACAGCACAATGACGAACGGCACGGTTGGGGGCATGGCCAATGCGGGTGGAACCGTGGGTACGGTAAGCGGCTCGGGCGATTTGACGCTAACGGTGAATGACGGCAGCGGCACCAAGACCGTGCTGGTTCCCCAAGGCGTACCGGTGGTTACTTACGCGCCAGGATACTTAACAGACCTTCAGCCGGGGGCGCATGTTATCCTTTTCCCCTCTGGCGCGGTTACAAACGGTGCGGTTACCACCAGCCGCATCGGTGTTGGTAAGGATGGCCTAACCCCGCCGATGTGAGGCATTTTATTTAATCAGCTTCGCGCCACCCACAGGCACGCCGCACATGCGGCTGCAGCGGCCAAACCTGTGGCCACCATGCCCCAGGTAAGATCGGCCATTGTTATAAAGGTTGGCCATCGGCGCAGGGTTGCCTGGTTGGTAAGGTCGTAGGTGGCATAGGCCACCAGCCCAAGACCGGCGCCGCGCAGCAAAGCCATTGCTGGCTTCTGCGACGGCAAAACGGCGAACGCCACGATACCGCCAATATAGAGCAGATAAAACAACACCGCCGGCAAAGGCCTAACGCTGCCCGCCAGCAAATCCCCCAAAGCGGGTTTGTAAAGCCGGGAGGACATGGTGCCGAGCCAGACGGCATCCAGGCAAACAAATGTCAGCAGGGTCGCCACATAAGCGGTAAGAATGGATTTCACCAGCGTCATCCCTTCAGTTCATATAGCCCGACATCGACCCGCCCGCTGGCGAAGCCTGCCTCGCAATAGCAAAGATAATACGTCCATAGCCTGCGGAACCGGGCATCAAACCCCATAGCCTCAATGCGCGGCCAAGCGGCCAAAAAGCGTAAGCGCCAGTCCGCCAGAGTGCGGGCATAGCTGGCGCCAAAATGCTGCACCCGGCCAGGGGCCAGGCCAGCTTGTTTGGCTTGCTCGGCGATCGCGGTTTTGGTGGGCAGCATTCCACCAGGAAAAATATGGCGCTGGATGAAATCCGGCGTACGCCGATAACCCGGGTAGTAGCCTTCATCTATGGTAATGACCTGTAGCACCGCCCGCCCGCCCACCTTCAGCCGCGCGCGCAAGGCCTGGAAATATACCGGCCAATAAGCCTCCCCCACCGCTTCCAGCATTTCGACGGACACAATCCGGTCGTAGCTGCCCGTCTCGTCACGGTAATCCCGCAGGGCAAGCTGCACCTGCGGGCTCAGCCCGGCTTGCGCAACCACTCTCTGGGCATAAGCAAGCTGGGCCGGTGATATCGTGAGCCCCGTAACCCGCGCCCCGGCAGCGCCCAGATGCCGCGCAAGCGCCCCCCAGCCACAGCCGATTTCAAGCACCGCGCCGCCGCGCGGCGTGCCCAGCCAATCGGCGATCAGCGCCAATTTGCGGTCCTGGGCGGTTTCCAGCGTATCATCCGCTCGCGCGTACAGGCCTGATGAATAGAGCATCGAGGGATCCAGCCACGCCGCATAGAAATCGTTGCCAAGATCGTAATGCGCCATGATATTGCGCCGCGCGCCAGTGCGGGTGTTGGCGTGGGTGGCGTGGCGCAGGCGGTTGAACCACCGCGCAGGTATGGCAAACAACCCGCCTGGCGCAGCATTGGCCTCATTCAACCCCGCTAAGGTAAGCAGGGCCGTAAGGTCCGGGCTGGACCACGCGCCTTCCAGATAGCTTTCATAAAATCCAGCTTCACCATTCAGCAGCATAGCGCGAAGCAGGCGGGTGTTGTGCAGTTCAATTACGGCATCGGGGCCGGGCGAAACCCCTTGCCCCTCCAAAAAACGGCCATCCGGCAGCACGCAGGTAAGGCGCCCATAGCGCAGCTTGTTCAAAAGGCGCCGCAGGATAAATGCCGCCAGTAGGCTGCCTGGCTTGGAAGGCACCCGTGCGGCGGGCTGGGCAATGTCGCTCATGCAGCGTTCCTCGTTATATCTTTGCCAGTACTTACCAGCGCGGCGGGGGGTGGCGGGCAGCGGCGTAGGCGGATGCCCTTCAGCCATAGGCGCAATGCCTCCCAATGGATCGCGCTCATAACCTTTATGCCGAGCAGCGGGTGGGCGAGTGCTGCGCGCAGCAAATTCGCATCTGTTAAAGCGCGGCGCGGCCCGGCGAGTGTGGCGCGCAGCATAATGCCCTCGGTATCCGCTACGGCGATATGCAGCCCTACCGCCTCATTTGGCGGGGTGAGCGTGAAACGGTAGCGCAGCCTCATGTCCATAAACGGAGAAACATGGAAGCATTTTTCCGCTTCCTGGTGCAGCGGTGCCGCAGCACCAGGTGCCACCGGGCAGAGATAAACATGGCGCTGACCGAACGTGTTGTTCACCTCATATAAAACCGCGCGCAATTCGCCCCCGGCGGCGTGGCAGAAAAACAGGCTGATCGGGTTGAACCCCAGCCCCAAAAAACGCGGCAGTGTAAACAACTGAATTTTCGCGGCGGCTTCCTCCAGCCCCGCTTCGGTCAAGCAAGACTCCACCCAAGGGCGCAGTCCGGTGATGCCATCGCCGTAGTCGCGCTCATTCACACTGAACAGATTGAACCGGTTGTATGAAAACAGCTTTGGCGCGGGGGGCGTATCGAGGTCCAACAGCAGATAGGGCAGTTTGTAGGCCAGCGCATGCTGGCGCGGGCGCGTTCGGGTGTGGGTGATTCGTGCCGCGTAAAGCGCGCTCATGCTGCTTGCCTGAGCACTGGAACGGGAATACGACCAGATTCAACGGCGACACGCCAAGGCCGGCGCACGCCACCCAGCGCCTCGGCCACCGCCAGGCCCGCTTGCAGGCCATCCTCGTGAAACCCCGCCCCCCACCATGCGCCACAGAACCAGGTGCGGTTAAAGCCCTGCACTTCCCATAGGCGTTTTTGCGCGCACAGGGCTGCGGTGTCGAACACCGGGTGGGTGAAGCTTTGGCGTAGCGCCACGCCACGCAAGGGCCAGGGAGAATTGAGCGTGACAAACCATTGCCGCTCGGGCGGCAAGTTCTGCAGCCGGTTCATCCAATAGGTTACAGCACCTTCATCCCCGCCGCTCATATAATTCCACGCGGCCCACGCGGCCCGCCGCTTCGGCATGGCCGCTGCATCGCCATGCAAAACCACCTCGTTACGTGTGGTACGGAAGGCGCCGATAATCTCACGCTCCAGCGGGCTGGGATCAGCCAGCAGCGCGAATGCCTCATCCGCGTGGCAGGCCAGCACCAATTCGTCGAAGCTGGTCGTGCCGCCGGGCACAGCAAGCTCAACCCCGCTGCCATGCCGCCTGACCGCCGTAATGGGGGTGCCGGAATGCACTGTGCCGGAGAAACCAGCACGGAGTTTTTCGACATAATTGCGCGAACCGCCCTGCACCGTGCGCCACACAGGCCGCCGCGTGAGCTTGAGCAGCCCATGGTTGTTACAAAACCTGATGAAGGAGGCAGCGGGAAGATCGCCCGCCATCCCTAGCGGGCAGGACCATACGGCGGCAACCATCGGGTATAGATGATCGTGCAGGAAGGCTTCACCAAAACCGCCCTGGCGCAAATAGCCGCGCAGACTCATATCGCCCAGCGCCGCAACGGCACCCGGCGCTTGGCGGTAAAAGCGCAAAAGATCAATCAGCATGGACCAGAAACGCGGGCGCAGCGCATTCATCGGCTGGGCGAACAATCCACGCAGAGACGCTCCCGAATATTCAAGCGCCCCGTCATGCAACGAGACGGAGAAGGACATGTCCGTAGCTTCAGTCGCCACGCCAAGATGCGCAAAAAGTGCTGTCAAATTTGGGTAGGCTGGCTCGTTATAAACGATAAAACCGGTATCCACCGCTGTACCACCCACCTCCACCGTGTGGCTGTGGCCGCCAAGGCGGGGTTCAGCTTCAAACAGGGTGACGTTATGGTGCTGCCCCAGCAGCCAGGCGCAGGAAAGGCCAGTAATACCCGCCCCCACCACGGCGATGTTCCGCGCCGCCCCGTGCCCCATGCCGATTTTTGTATTTATCATGCTCTCCGATACGGCTGGAAAACCCCCTTGGATCACCCCACAATCCAGATTGTGCATCGGCGCGATGATCCACAGCACGCGTTGGCGCGTATACGGAGAAGTGAATGTACCTGAACCTCCTCTTCTTCATCCAACGCCTCGCTATAGATGGGCACCCCGGTTGACGGCGCTGAACACGCCATCGCCCGATGCGGCCACCTTGGCGTGCATGATATCGCGTGTCGCCGAGGCGCGGGACCGCCAGGCCTATGCCGCGCTGTTCAAGCATTTCGCCCCCAGGGTGAAGGCGTATCTGCGCCGCGGCGGCATGGAAGCGGGGGAAGCCGAGGAACTAACCCAGGAAGTAATGTTGAGCCTCTGGCGCAAGGCCGGATATTTCGATGTGGCTCGCGGCAGTGCCGCAACTTGGGTGTTCGCCATCGTCCGCAATGCGCGCATCGACTACGCCCGGCGGCGGCGTGACGCAAAGCTGGCAGGCGAGCCGCCGCAAGAGCTGGCTGACCTGTCGCCATCAGC
>JAGWIL010000567.1 GCA_028866335.1 Rhodospirillales bacterium | reverse complement strand
CGGGAAGGGTTCGAGGCGCTGCGGCTGGCGCTGCCGGTTCCGCTGGAAATTCTGCCGGATACGCGGTTTTTGTGTTCGCACGCGCAGTTCAACGAATGGGCCGAGGGGCGCCGCGAATTGCGGATGGAATATTTCTATCGTGAGATGCGTCGCCGCCATGATGTACTGATGGAACCCGATGGCAAGCCGGTTGGCGGACGATGGAATTACGATTCGGAAAACCGCAAGCCGCACAAGGCTGGCCTTGCGTCTCCGCCGCGCCTTAGTTTCCGGAAGGACCCGATCACGCGTGATGTTCTCGATCTCGTTAAACGTCGTTTCCCCGATGGTTATGGCCGGTTGGAGCCGTTCCATTTTGCCGTCACGCGGCGCCAGGCGCTGCGGGAGCTAGACCATTTCATTGAACAAATCCTCCCCGGCTTCGGTGATTATCAGGATGCCATGGTTCAGGGGGAGCCTTACCTGCGCCATTCCTTGCTGGCGGCTTATATCAATGCCGGACTGCTATACCCGCTGGAAGTGTGCCGCAAGGCCGAGGCCGCGTACCGTGCGGGGCGCGCGAAGCTGAATGCAGCCGAGGGATTTATCCGCCAGATCCTCGGCTGGCGCGAATATGTGCGCGGCGTCTATTGGCGTTTCATGCCGGGCTATATCGAGCGCAACGCGTTAGGCGCCGTTGAACCGCTGCCGTGGTTTTATTGGAGCGGCGATACAAAAATGGCCTGCATGCGCGAAGCTTTGCGGCACACTTACGACCACGCGTATTCGCACCATATCCAGCGCTTGATGATTACCGGCAATTTCGCGCTTCTGGCGGGGCTTGACCCCGAGGCGGTGCATGAATGGTATCTCGCCGTTTATGCCGATGCCTATGAATGGGTAGAGGCGCCCAATACCATTGGCATGGCGTTGCACGCCGATGGCGGGCTGCTTGCCTCCAAACCTTACGCCGCCAGTGGCAACTATATCCGCCGCATGAGCAATTTCTGCGAGGGATGTGC
>JAGWIL010000566.1 GCA_028866335.1 Rhodospirillales bacterium | reverse complement strand
GATCGTATAGGCCTCTACCCATTCGACCGAAGCGGTAAGAAATGTCGCGAATAGAATACCCGTCACGTGTCGTCTGCTCCTGTCTCGTCAAACAAAAATAACCCGGCTGGGTCTATGCTGATGCTCTGCGGCCCTAATGCCACGGGAGATTGGCTATAGCCACTTACGGTCAATCCCTGGCCCTTAAGGCGCCAGCGTATATGAAATCGCCCCGCCTCGAAATTCGACCCGACGGCCTCGGCGGAAATGCCCGCGCCGTTCTGCGCCGGGCGGATCGCATCGCCGCGCCAGAACAGCCTCGCATTCGGGCTTTTTGGTGCCGGGCCGCAAGGCATGAGGCGTTGGCCGCCCAGTTCCAAAACCGCAGCACCATCCTGCACCGCAAACTTCACGCAAACGCCCCCGAGCGCACCTGTAAAGCGGGCGATATAGGAAGAAGATGGCGTTTGCCAAAGCGAGACCGGCGCGCCTTGCTGGCGGATGACGCCATTCTCTAGCACCGCGACCTTGTCAGCGAGTTTCCAGCAATCCTCAGGGTCGTGGCTTACCAGCACGGCGGAAATGCCAGTGGCGCGCACGGTTTCTCGCAGCTCCTCGCGCAGCATTTCCCGGCTTTCAAGGTCCAGGCTGGAAAGCGGCTCATCCAACAGCAATAGCCGGGGGCGGCTGGCAAGGGCGCGGGCAATGCCCACGCGCTGCTGCTGCCCGCCGGAGAGCAGCGCCGGGCGGCGAGACGCCATCGCGGCAACGCCAAGGCGTTCCAGCAGCGCCAAAGCGGCCTGGTTACGTTTCGCGGTGCCGGACGGCAGCGCCAGCGCCACATTTTCCAGGCAGCTCAAATGCGGCCATAAGGCAAAATCCTGAAACACCATGCCGAGGCCCCGGCGTTCCGCTGGCACAAACACCCTGGCGGCATCATCCACCACCGCACCGGCAATTTTCACGCAGCCTGCATCCGCGCGGTCCAGCCCCGCGATCAACCGCAGCATGGTGGTTTTGCCGGA
>JAGWIL010000565.1 GCA_028866335.1 Rhodospirillales bacterium | reverse complement strand
CAGAACACCTAGTCACGCCTGCCCCGCGCCAGCTCGGTAATTACACCGTGCAACGTGTTCAGCTCCTGCCGCGTTATCTCGCCACGCTGAAAGAAATGCCGGAGATTGCGAACCATGCCTGGGCGTTTCTGTTCATTGCGTAAAAACCCGCTCTCATCGCAGGCATTGATGAGATGCTCCATGAAATTATCCAGTTCCCCCTTGGTGGCGGGCGCGGTTTCGTTCACCTGCAACTCGCGCGGCGGCGGCTCCGGGCTACACGCCAGCCACCATTCATAGCCCATTACCATCACCGCCTGGGCAAGATTGAGGGACATGAAATCCGGGTTGAGATCGTAACGGATCAAACTATCCGCGCAGGCAATATCATCATTATCCAGTCCCGTGCGCTCCGGCCCGAAAAGGATGCCGGTTTTTAAACCCCTCGCCCCCGCCGCGACAATTTCTGCCGCCCCGCCGCGCGCAGTGAGCACGGGCTTGATGATATGGCGTGGGCGCGGGCAGGTGGCGAATACGCGATGCAGATCCGCCACCGCCTCCGCTACTGTTTCAAAAACCTGTGCGTGATCCAGAATGCGATGTGCGCCGGAGCCGGTGATCCAGGCGCGAGGCTGCGGCCAGCCATCGCGCGGGGCGACGATGCGAAGATGGAACAGCCCGCCATTGCCCATGGCCCGCGCCACTGCGCCGATATTCTCGGCCATTTGCGGGCGCACCAGAACCACCACCGGCGAGGGCTCGATGGGCGCCAGTTCCGCCCCGCCGTCACGCTTGGTCATCAGGCTTTCCTGATCTTGTAGGTGCCGCCAGGGCCGTCCTCAATCACCACGCCGTGCTCGTTCAGCAAGAGGTCGCGTATCCGGTCGGATTCTGCGAAATCCTTGGCAATCCTCGCCAAAACGCGTTGCGCCACCAGCCCTTCAATAGCGCCTTCGTCAATTCCGCCCGCGAACCATTCCTCCGGGCTCACATTAAAAAGCCCCAGAAATTTCCCCGCTGCTTTCAGTGC
>JAGWIL010000564.1 GCA_028866335.1 Rhodospirillales bacterium | reverse complement strand
GCGAAAGAAATCGCCTCCTCATAGCTCACTTCGCGCCACGGGTCGGTGATCTTCTCGCGGATCATCGGCTTGGTGATGCGATCCTTATGGGTCGCATAGCCCCAGGCAAACCGGCCCTTAACGCAGGAATGGCCGTGATTGGCTTTGCCGTCTTTATACGGCACCAGGCGCACCACTTCCTCGCCGCGCATTTCGGCTTTGAACGTGCAGCCAACGCCGCAATAAGCGCAGGTGGTAACCGCGGAATGTTCGGGCTGGCCGAGATCGACGACGGCCTTTTCAATCAGCGTGGCGGTAGGGCAGGCCTGCACACAGGCGCCGCAAGACACGCACTCGGAATCGAAGAAATCTTCGTTGATGCCGGGTGATACCTTGGAGTTGAAACCAGAGCCGCCGATGGTGAGCGCGAAAGTGCCCTGAATTTCCTCGCAGGCGCGCACGCAGCGCGAGCAGACGATGCATTTCGAAGGGTCGAACTGGAAATACGGATTGGAGACATCTTTCTCTGAATCCAGATGGTTCTTGCCCTCATAGCCATAGCGCACATCGCGCAGGCCAACCTCGCCCGCCGCGTCCTGCAGCTCGCAATTGCCGTTGGCGGAGCAGGTAAGGCAGTCCAGCGGGTGGTCGGAGATATAAAGCTCCATCACACCGCGGCGCAGCTTGGCAATCTTGGCATTCTGCGTGTGAACCACCATGCCAGGGCCCACAGGGGTGGTGCAGGAGGCGGGCGTACCCGGCCGGCCCTCAATTTCCACCAGGCAGAGGCGGCAGGAGCCGAATGTGTCCAGCGTATCCGTGGCGCAGAGCTTGGGAATTTGCGTCCCCATTTCCGCTGCCGCGCGCATGATGGAGGTGCCTTCCGGCACCGTTATGGTCTGTCCATCAATGGTCAGGCTTACCAGAGCCGTCGCTTGGCTGGGTTTCGTGCCGTAATCGGTTTCTTGAATCAGGCCCATGATAAACTCCTATTCCGCCGCCACAGGGAGAGGCGTGCCACCGAAATCTTC
>JAGWIL010000127.1 GCA_028866335.1 Rhodospirillales bacterium | reverse complement strand
GAAGGATAGGAAGACGCCATGATCACACGCCGCGCCATTGCTTTTTCCTCGACGATGCTTGCTGCTCTGGCGTTGGCCGGGTGCAGCGATGGCATGAAGAAAACCTTCGGGCTGGAGGCGAATCCGCCTGATGCCTATCAGGTTGGCACGCTGCCGCCGCTTTCGCTGCCGCCGGAGCTTGGCCAGTTGCAGGCGCCTAACCCTGGCCAGCCGCCAACGCAGGAGCAGAGCGCTGCCGCCGAGGGCGCCGATGTGATTGCCCCGGCGAATGCGCTGCCCGATAACAGCCAGCCGGTTTCTGCTGCCGGCCAGGCATTTTTGGATCAGGCCGGCCCCGCGCCGCAGGATAATATCCGTGCTGAGGTGAACCAGAACGCCGCCGTGGCCAGCCGTTCAGGCGGGTTTGTAAGCAATCTGATGGGCGATAATGCCAATGCGCCGACCGTGGTGAACCCCAGCGAAGAGCAGCGGCGTTTGCAGGAAAACGCTGCCATGGGCCAGCCCGCGACAAATGGCGCTACCCCACAGGCGAGCGCGGCTTCGCCAGGCTTGTTCCAGCGGTTTATCAATATGTTCTAAGAACATTACCGCGTGGCAGAGTTTTAGCTTCCCACGTGGTAACCTTTCCTCTAGACACCCAGCTGTTTCTAGGAGGTTCCTTTCATGCGTCGTTCTTTATTCGCCGGTGCCGCAATGATGATGCTGGTTGTTGCGCCTGCCGCGTTCGCCCATGCTTACCTGACCGGGTCTAACCCAAAAGCTGGTGCCAATGTTGGGCTGGACGTATCGACCATACGCCTGAGCTTTACAGAGGCCGTGCAGCCAGAATTCTGCACCGTGACGGTGGTGGATGGCATGGGGACGCACGCCGAGACGGGCAAGCCGGAAGCGGTGCCGGGCCATGACGCTGAGCTGAGCGTGCCGGTGCATTTCCAGATGGCGGGCAAATATGCCGTCACCTGGCACGCGCTTTCCGTGGATACGCATAAGACCCATGGTATTTATAGCTTCACTGTCGGTCATTAATGAATAGCCCCGTTTGGATGGTGCTGCGCGGGGTTTGCCGCGGGCTGCATCTGGCGGGGTATTTTTGCGCCTTTGGCACGGCCTTGTTCGGCGCGTTGTTTGGCCAGCCGCCCGGCCTGCGCAGTTTGGCCTGGGGCGGGTTTGGCCTGGGGCTGCTGGCCGGGGCGGCGTGGTTCTGGTTGCAGACAGCGGATTTTGCCAGTGCCAGCAGCCCTTCAGCGGTGTTGGCGGCCTTGCCGCTGGTGGCGGGCTATACGCGCTTTGGCTGGTTAACGCTGGCGCGCATGGGTGTTTTGCTATTGGCCATGCTGTGCGCGCAAAACCGGCGCTGGCGGCTGGCTGCGGCGCTATCCGGCATTGGCGTGCTGGGGCAAGCCTGGCTTGGCCACGGCGCGGCCATGGGCGGGGGAAAAGGCTGGCTGCTGTTTGGCTGCTCGCTGGCGCATATAGGGGCCGCCGCCGCATGGCTTGGCACGCTGCCCGCTTTGGCTTTGGGGCTGTGCTTTAGCCAGAACCCGAGGGCGCTGGCGGAGAGCTATTCCCGGCTGGGGCTGGTTTGCGTGGGGGCGATTCTGGCCACGGCCTTTTTGCAATATTGGTTTCTCATAGGCCAGGTTTCAGCGTTTTTTACCACGGCCTACGGCGCGGTGGCATTGGCCAAGCTGTTGATGTTCATCGTTCTTTTGGCGCTGGCGGCGCATAACCGCAACCGGCTTACGCCAGCTCTGCCCGCCAGCCGCGCTGCGTTGGGGCGGGCGGTTGCCTGGGAGATAGGGCTCGGCATGGTGGTGTTGTTGGCCGCCGGGGTGTTGATGCAGTTTGCCCCGCCTGCCATGGCCATGGCGTCTATGGGCAGTTAAGCCACGCGTTCTACCCTGGCGCCGCAACCCGCGAGTTTCTGTTCCACCGATTCATAGCCGCGGTCCAGATGGTAAACGCGAGAAATGGTGGTTTCCCCCTGTGCGGCCAAGGCGGCCAGCACCAGGGAGAAGGAGGCGCGTAGATCTGTCGCCATGACTTGCGCGCCGGTGAGGTGTTCGATGCCGCGCACAATGGCCGAGGAGCCCTGGATGTTGATCTTCGCCCCCATGCGGGAGAGCTCCGGCACGTGCATGAAGCGGTTCTCAAAAATGTTCTCGGTGATGAGCGAGGCACCCTTCGCCACCGTCATCAGCGCCATGAACTGCGCCTGCATGTCGGTCGGAAAGCCGGGGAAGGGTTCGGTGGTGACGTCTACCCCGTGCAGCCCGTTGGCACGGGTGACCCGGAAGCCGTTTGCGGCCTCGGTGATGACCACACCTGCTTCGGTGAGGGTGGTGATCACCGCGCCGAGATCCGCCGCGCGGGCGTTTTCCAGGAACACATCGCCACCGGTGATGGCGGCGGCACAGGCGTAGGTGCCGGTCTCAATCCGGTCCGGCAGGATGGCATGGGCCGCGCCATGCAGGGATTTCACGCCCTCGATGGTGAGCGTGTCGGTCTCCAGCCCTTCGATCTTCGCACCCATGGCGATGAGGCATTTGGCGAGGTCGGTGATTTCGGGCTCGCGGGCGGCGTTTTTCAACACGGTCTGGCCATCCGCGAGGGAGGCCGCCATCAGTAGGTTTTCTGTGGCGCCGACAGAGACGAACGGGAACACGATGGCCGCCCCTTTCAGCCCCGTTGGCGCGGTGGCGTGGACATAGCCGTTTTCCAGCTCGATCTTCGCGCCCATCGCCTCCAGCCCTTTCAGGTGCAAATCCACCGGCCGGGTGCCGATGGCGCAACCGCCGGGAAGCGAGACGCGGGCCTCACGCGTGCGGGCCAGCAGCGGGCCGAGCACCAGGATGGAGGCGCGCATTTTGCGCACGATATCATACGGCGCTTCGGTGTTGGTGATGCGTCCGCCGAGGGTGAGGCTGCGGCCCTCCGGCGTTACCTCGATGCCATGCTGCGCCAGAAGCTGAGACATGGTGGCGATATCCGCCAGTCTGGCGACGTTCGAGAGGGTGAGGCGCTCATCCGTGAGCAGGCCGCAGGCCATAAGCGGCAGGGCAGCGTTCTTGGCGCCGGAAATGGCGATGGTGCCGGAAAGCGGCACGCCGCCAATAATGCGAATCGAATCCATGGTCTTGCTTACATCCTCGGCAGCGACACGCCGCGCTGGCCCATATATTTGCCCGCCTTGTCGGCGTAGGAGATCTCACAGGGGCTATCGCCCTTGAGAAACAGAAACTGACAGATGCCCTCGCCGGCATAAATCTTCGCGGGCAGGGGGGTGGTATTCGAAATTTCGATGGTCACCTGGCCTTCCCATTCTGGCTCTAGCGGCGTGACGTTCACGATGATGCCGCAGCGCGCATAGGTGGATTTGCCAAGGCAGATGACCAGCACATCGCGCGGGATGCGGAAATATTCCACCGTGTTGGTGAGCGCGAAGCTGTTGGGCGGGATGATGCAGACCGGGCCGGTGCGGTCCACGAAGCTGGCGGGGCTGAAGGCTTTAGGGTCCACAATGGCCGAATCGACATTGGTGAAAATTTTGAAATTTTCTGAGCAGCGGGCGTCGTACCCATAAGAGGAGAGGCCATATGAGACCACGCCGTCGCGCTTCTGGCTTTCCACGAAGGGTTCGATCATGCCTTTTTCCTGAGCCTGCTGGCGAATCCAATGGTCGGGCATCACGGGCATCCGGGTTCGTCCTTTTTTTCAGCAGATTTTTCGGCGGGTTGGACGCGACCCTGTGCCTTGCGCCGGGCCAGATTGGCGCGCAGGGCTTTGGCCTCGGCTGCTTCCCGCGCTGGGCGGGCGGCTTCGGCACGCGTGAGTTTAGAGGTAGGGGGCAGCGCCTTCATGAGAGACGTTTCAAGCCGTGTTGTGGGCTTTCCGTCAAGGCTTGGATAAGCCGCGATTCGGTGGTCGGGCCTTTTTGTGCCTGGTACGGTGAGATTTTTGGTTATCCGCTGCGCGTACAAACAAAACCTGCCGCGCGGTGAGCGGCGGCAGGGTTGAGGAGCCTACGTTTGAAGCGGATTTTAGTATTGGCCGAGCACATAACCAAATTCAGCCAGTGCCACGACCTGGTTTGAGCTATTGCCTTGCAGGCCATAGCCGGTGCCATGCGCAAAACCATTGAGATGCGTGTAGGCAAGGGTTGGCCGGATAAACAGGTTCTGGTGCTGCCAGGTAACATTGGCCTGCAAGCCGAACAAGCCGGTACCAGGGCTGAAGGTGCCTGGGCCCGCTGGCGCGTCATATTGCAGCCAGTTGCCGAACAAGCCGGCATTGGGATCGTTTTTATCGTTATTCTGATACGCATACATAGCCTGGCCGGTGACCGACCAAACCTTATTGATCTCGTATGTCACGTCGGTCATTGCTGATGCGACATAATACGTCGTCAAAGGCCTGGGGCTGGCGCTATGCGTTGAGACAGAGCTGCGCGGCAGCCACTGAAACTGTGCCTCGGGCAGAATGCTCCACGGCCCGCTAATAATCTGCAGGCCAGCGCCCGCGAGGTTTCCGTTTGCTTCGGAAAAGCCCAGCCCAACGCCGGTATGTGGTTGCCCTGGATTACCTGTGTTCCCGGTATTGGTGTGACCGTAGGCGATAACATAATCAGAGCCGTCAGCATTCAAATTGTAAGTAAGCGCCATGGAAAGGATGTTAAAGCGGTTCGTCGTGTAAGCGTCTGAGTATTGAATGTTTAAAGTTGCGGGGCCGTAGAAAAGGTTCAATTGAGCGCCATAGCCAGACGCCAGCTGAAGGTTATTCAAATCCGAATCGAACACCGTAGGGTTTAAGAAATTCAAGCCCCATTCCATGCCTTCCACGGATGGCACCTCGCCGAGCCAGAGGCTCCAATATTGAGAAGGCTGAATTGCTGCCCAATAAGAAATTTCAGACGGAGAATGCGGATTAAACTGCGAACCGTATGACGAGAGGCTATTGAAAGCGCCGTAATCGCTGGTGATGCCCATGGTTGGCGTTTGGAATTGACCACCTTGAAAAACAAATTGCAGAAGGCCCTGCGTTTTCGCGATACGCATAACAACTGAGCCGTTGCTCAAAACAGTGTTCGAAGCCCTGCCTGCCAGATCCGGCGAGATATTTGAAGCGGTCGCCACGAAACCAGATGCGATGCCAGCAACTGTCCAGGGGCC
>JAGWIL010000126.1 GCA_028866335.1 Rhodospirillales bacterium | reverse complement strand
GCACCGCCGCCAAGATAAACCCGGTTGAGGTAGATGCCCAGAATTTGTGCCCGACTGTAATGCCGCCAGAGCCAGAGGGAGAGAAAAGCCTCCTGCACCTTGCGCCGCAGCGTGCGCTGGTTACCAAGGAACAGGGTTTTGGCTACCTGCTGGGTAAGGGTGGAGCCGCCTTGTACCACGTGGCGGTGGATTACGTCCGAGACCAAAGCGCGAAAAATACCCCGGTCGTCGAACGCGCCATGCTGGTAAAACCGCCGGTCCTCAATGGCGATGAAGGCAGCCGGAACATAGGCTGGAAGAGCTGATGGCAGCACCACCCGGCCCGAAACATCACCAAACCGGGCCACCAGATGCCCCGCCGGGTCCAGCAGCCTAATCGCCGGGCGGCGGGTTTGGGTAATGGCGATCGCCGGATTCGGCATATTCCAGGTAAACCAAAGCCCCGCCAGCCCGGCCGCCACCGCGCCCCAGATGCCCAGCATGATAAGCACCCGCGCCACCGCCCAGGTCCTGCCAAGGCGGCGTTTAAGAACGGGAGACGGCTTGGGGAGCATAGGCATCGCCTTCCCTGCTGCCAACCGCGCGGAAAGGCGTCAACCGCTGTTTGACCAGAGCGCCAGAATCGCTAAACAGGCGCCAGCGCGGGCGTGGCGAAATGGTAGACGCACCGGACTTAAAATCCGTTGGGAGCAATCCTGTGCCGGTTCAAGTCCGGCCGCCCGCACCATTCATCACCCGGATAAGGTTACCGGACCACCGCCTGCCGTGGTGGACGAAGGCACCGAGCACGTGAATGCGATAATCGCGTTCCAGTATCCAACGTCGTCTGACTCGTAAGTTCCCAAATCGTTCCAATACAACGCATAGGTTTCCGGCGGGTCGCTATTGCAAAGAATCGCACCAAGCTGCGGGTTGGCAATGGGATCAACCGCAGTCCCATTATTCTGGTCACCTGTCGCCGCGAACGATGATGGCGTACTGGTCCCGTTCTGAATTGCCGCGGTATGCGCGGCATTGCCATTAGCCTGCGGGTTATAACATCTATACGATGTATTCGGCGGCAAATCGAAATCATAGTTTCCCGCACCGCTTTGCACTGGTTGCTCTATGGTAACGGTATCGCCGCCATAAATTGGCGTGCCTGTCGGAATGATATAGCTATTGGTTGAAGACGGCGTGAACCCATAAGTCTTTGCTGTGTAAGCATTTGTTGTGCTGTTATACGTATAAGTTGGCGCTAAATCCGAATCCTTCACGGTCGTCGTTCCGGCGGCAACGCGTATGAGTAAATCGTTCCCACTAAGTTTGTCGACAATAACCCCCGGCATCACATCGGCAAATGTCTGACCATCCCAAACGGGATCAAGCCCTACCACCGCGCCCGCCGGAGTTGTAACCACAAGATAATAATCCGGCAGCAATGCCTGGTTATTGGAGTTTGTCGGCACCGCCGCGCCCAAAGACTGAATTACTAGCGAGCAATTGCTGTATTGCGGCTGGCCGGGCGTGCTAACATACCGCCCCCTGTTCGTAGTACTTTCATTCCCACAATTGCCGGTGTTGTCGTTATGCCAGTTCCACCAGGCACTCGGGGTGGTTGTAACACCGCCATCGGATGTGTTTGTCGCCGGTGTACATGCGGTAATGGTCGGCGGGTAAATATCCCCCGCGTCGCTCGTCATCGCTATAGAGCCCGTGTAATAGCGGTTGGTATTATCCACGGCGGGGTTAACCGTACCGGCCGCGGCAGAATTAGTTGAAGAGCTATCGCCATAATTCTGGCCAGGGAACGCCGTGGAAAAGATGTTCAGATTATTCCAGCCAGTGGCTTTCGAATATGCGGCGCTTATCTGCGCGCTGATTGTGGAGTTATATGTTTTTCCGGCCACATCAGTGCCAGATGTGGTGTAATTCGGACATATTGCGGAAACATAATAATTTTGACCCGCAACATTTTGCGTTGTTGTCAGCGATGTCGCCACAAATGGCACCAGCGCGTGATTTGCTTCATAAGTTGGCGGATAGCCAATAATCTCATAAGCCGACGAGTACGAATTCAAACTATCAACCGATGGAACCTCGGCGCTGTTAGTACCAGTGCTGGAATTGATCGAACCCAGAGGGTCAAGGGAACCATAAAGGGTACTGTCTGGGCATTGCCCCTTAAGTGGAGCGGAATAAGACAATGTCACAACAGAAGTCGTGCAGTAATAGGTTGTTATCTTCTTTTTGCCTGAACCTGTAGTCTGTGTGTAACAAGATGAGTTAGTTCCTGTCGTGCCTGTCGAGGCGGTATTAGTACTAGTTGCACTGACGTTGGTGGCGCAGGAGGTGATTATGGTAGTTTTCGAGCAGCTATAGGTACTCGTCGTATAAATCGGGGCCTGGTAGCCGTTTTGGTTATAATTCCCGGTCGAGCTACTGCTCGTGGAGACGTAGAGCTGCGTATTTGTCTGGTAATAATTGCCGGAATGATAGCCATTCGCACCGGTATAGTTCACGAATCTGAAAGCGACAGGCTGGTTCTGCTGCAAGGTAAGAGAGCCGCCCTGTCCCCCCGTACCGGCCGTGGTGGAAAGGGCGATAAACAGATAATTGCAAGCGCTGCCGGTTGTACTGGAGGAGCTTAACAGCGCCAGCGGCCCAATCGTACCATAATTAGAGCAGGCAGAGTTTGGCGTTGGCGTTTGCGCATAGTTCGGCGTGCCGTTGGCGTTCATCGGCACCGCATAGGCATAGAAACCGCTGACATCGCCAGCTGAACGCAAACCAGGGCTGGGGGGGATGTTTCTGCCGGAGATGGTTTCCGCCGGGAAAGGGGTCGCCGCTACGCTTCTTACATTAAGCAGCTTGCTGGGAATCAAAAATCTAAAAAGCGAATTCTGTAGCGTTCCGCTGGTGGAGATAACAACACAATATTCAGACTTGGTCGGGCAATTATATGTAGAGGTGGATGTCGCGTAAGGTTGAGACTGCCCACATTGCGTTGTTGTGCCAGTGCATGTCAGTTCCACTGTTGGCGTACCGCCAGAAACGAAATTGGTCAGATGCGCCGCGGTGCCGTTATAGGCGACAGTGGTGGTATTAAAAGCCACGCTGGAGGATTCAGATGTCTGCCACGCACCAGCCCCGGCAATCGCGGCGGCATCGGTTGCCGCTTGCATCTGGGACCGTGCGGAAACAGCACGAGAAATATCAACCGCGGCACTGGCGGCAATTACCAGCGGCACGAACATAATGGCCATGGCCACGGCGGTGGCGCCACGGCGGTCTTTACGGAAGAGGCGTAGGAAAGACATCATTGTACTTACCTTCTTCTCAATTCGCGGTATTGTTGCTGTTGCATGTTTGCTTTGCCGCATAGTTTACGTAACACCCTGTATCGGAACTGGAACATTGCAGCTCAGATGTCGCGCTTGCATAAACCCAGCGCGTATAAGCCCATTGGGAAAGGTTGGGGCGGGACTGCATGACAACGCCAAGAATACCAGGGTAAGTAAGCGTAGTGTTTACAATAATCGCGTTATCGCACGGGTAAACCAACATGCCATTCAGCCCGCTGGTGCCCGTGGCGCTGGGCGGCGAGGTGGTGGCCAGATTCACCGCGCCAGTGTTGCCGATTAATGCGGAAGACCCGGTGCTGGTAACATTGCAATTGCTGCCAGAAACAGAATAATCCGTCTCCCACATGTCGTAGGTGGGATTGGTGCTGTACACCGGCGCCGTTGTTGGTAAGCCATTGCTGTTCGATTCCAGCGTAACGCTGGCAATTTTAACAGTCATGCCAGAAGGTGGAAATGGCGCCAGACCCAGAATGCCCCCCTGGCAGACATTTTGAATCTGCAAGGCAGCCGGGCTTGCCCCGCCGGAAGAAACGGAGACAATACCCGTGGCTGATGAATTTGTCTCCCCGGCAACCATCTGCGCGATATTGATAGTCATCGCGTTCAGTTTGGCCTCGGTGCGGTACAGCGTGGCGATCTCCACAATGCCGAAGAACACGACCAACAAGATCGGTGCGATAAGCGCGAACTCCACAGCCGCAACGCTTCGGCGGTCTGAAAACAAAAATCTCATTATGGCACCATCACCAAAGACGCGACTGAATACAGGGAGGACGTACCATTTTCCGTGGCCAGGCTCGGCGGCAACAAAAGCACCGTAAATGGTAAAGGGTAGGCAACCTGAACAAGCAGGAAAACCGCACCGGCAGAGGAGCTTAGCGTAACCCCGGTGAATTGCGCCGGCGCGGCCAGGTTTCCGTTAGAACCAAAACTTGTCGGCACTATTCCACCGGTGCCGAAATACGGCCCGCCCTGAACAGAATACTGCAACGACCCCGTACAATTGGGCGCGGCCACGCCGAACTCGCTACAGACGGAAGTCACGAAATCTGCGCCTGTTGTAACTTTACCAATCTGCACCTGCCGCGTGGCGTTGCGAACCGCGTCGTCCAGCGTAAGCTGCCAGAACAGGTTAACCGAGACGATAAGAATCCCGAACACGAGGATGAAAAAAACCGAGCCGATAATGGCGAATTCGAGCGCCGTGGCGGCCCGGCGCTGCCGCGCGAGCCGACCGAACCAGCACAGCTTCGTCAGCCTGCTTTTGCCGTCACAGTCTTTTTGGATCAGCCTACCCATAAAAAAACTTCACACCCCAAAGTCCTTGAACTAAAAAGAAATGCGCAGCGGCCACCTAAACGCTCAAACAAGCAACATTACGCCCCCTGTATCTAAATTTTAATTAAAAATCCAGCTTTTATAATACATTCCGAGCCAATTCTTTGTGAATACGGCTTTCCGGCAACAAACAATGCAGCCGCTTATATGCCCCTACCCTTGCCTCATCCTGCCCACATGGCTTAACGATGAGTGCGCTGCGGGTGTAGCTCAATGGTAGAGTCCCAGCCTTCCAAGCTGGCTGTGCGGGTTCGATTCCCGTCACCCGCTCCATTTTTTGGTACATTGCATCTGGGCATGGCGGGGCGGCCAGACGCAAAGCACGCTCCAAGCTCCCCGGCACTTGACATTCGGCGCTGCAAAGTGTGGAAGGCGCTTTCCATGCTGGTACGGAATAGGGGCGTAGCTCAATTGGCTAGAGCGCCGGTCTCCAAAACCGGAGGTTGAGAGTTCGAGACCCTCCGCCCCTGCCATCCCTTTCCAGCAT
>JAGWIL010000563.1 GCA_028866335.1 Rhodospirillales bacterium | reverse complement strand
ATCATCATCCCCGACACCGCCAAGGAAAAGCCGCAGGAAGGTGAAGTTGTGGCTGCTGGTTCAGGCGTGCGCAACGAAGCCGGCGTGCTGGTTGCGTTGGATGTGAAGGCAGGCGACCGCGTTCTGTTCGGCAAATGGTCCGGCACTGAGGTCAAGCTCAATGGTGAAGACCTGCTGATCATGAAAGAATCCGATATTCTGGGCATTATCGCCGCTTGATTTAACGCGGCCCGATTCAGACCTCGCGGCTACGCCGCTTCGTCATCGGGACGCTCATCCATAAAGGAGCTACAACATGGCTGCTAAAGACGTACGTTTTGGTTCAGACGCGCGCGACCGTATGCTGCGCGGCGTCGACACCCTCGCCAATGCCGTTAAGGTGACGCTGGGCCCCAAGGGCCGCAATGTCGTTATCGAGAAGAGCTTCGGCGCCCCGCGCATCACCAAGGACGGCGTGACCGTCGCCAAGGAAATCGAGCTGTCTGACAAGTTCGAGAATCTCGGCGCGCAGCTGATCCGCGAAGTTGCCTCCAAGACCAACGACCTGGCCGGTGACGGCACCACCACCGCGACCGTGCTGGCCCAGGCCATTGTGCGCGAAGGTGTGAAGGCCGTTGCTGCCGGGCTGAACCCGATGGATCTGCGCCGCGGCATCGACAAGGCGGTGACCGCCGTTGTGGAAGAGCTGAAGACCCGCACCAAGAAGATCACCACCCCGGCCGAGACCGCCCAGGTTGGCACCATCTCCGCCAATGGCGAGACCGAGATCGGCGAGATGATCTCCCAGGCCATGCAGAAGGTCGGCAATGAAGGCGTCATCACGGTTGAGGAAGCCAAGGGCATCCAGACCGAACTTGATGTCGTCGAGGGTATGCAGTTCGACCGCGGCTATGTCTCCCCGTATTTCATCACCAACCCGGAGAAGATGATCGCGGACCTCGACAGCCCGTACATCCTCATCTTCGAGAAGAAGCTCTCCCAGCTTCAGCCGATGCTGCCGCTGCTGGAATCCGT
>JAGWIL010000562.1 GCA_028866335.1 Rhodospirillales bacterium | reverse complement strand
TGGCGCAGCAGCCGGTAGAGCAGCTTGGGCACGGTAAGGGCAGCCGCCATAACCAATGCGAGTATGGCTGGAAATGCAGGCGTGGGCAGCGAAACGCCAGCACCCACCATCAGCAGCGTGAGCATGATGGACGTAACGATGGCTGCGGCGCCCAGCAACACAAGGTCCCGCAGAGACACAAAACGCCAATGCAGGCGAGAGAGCCCGAAGGGAATGCCGATAAGCCACACAGCCCCTGCGCCCGCCAGCGGCAAGGCATGGGGCTGCGGAATGGGTGCCGCCGGATTGGCAAGCCAGAAGCTCACCCCTACGGCCAGCGCCGCCAGCGCGCCATCAAGCAATATGTTCACCGCCATGCGTATAGGCAGGAGCGGGTTTTCGCTATGGCTCATACGTCGCTTATAGCCGGGAAAAAGGCAGAAAAAAGTTCGATAGCGGCTTTGGTTAGGATTTAGCCGGTATAAAACAGCCCCTCGACCTCAACCGCGGCATCCAAAGGCAGGGATGCAACGCCGATGGTGGAGCGCGCATGGCGCCCGGCCTCGCCAAACACCGCCACGGCGAGGTCTGATGCGCCGTTCATCACCACCGCATGTTGGGTGAAATCCGGCGTGCAGGAGATAAATCCGCCCAGGCGCACCACCTTGGAAATGCTATCCAACCCGCCGGGCAGTGCGGCCTCAATCTGTGCCAGCATGTTGATAAGGCAAAGCCGTGCTGCGTGTCGGCCTTCTTCAAGCGAGACGGCAGCACCCAGCTTGCCGGTAACGGCCACTTTACCACCCATGGCGGGCAATTGCCCGCTCACCGTAACCAAATTGCCAGTAATGCTCACCGGAACATAATTCGCGACCGGCGCCATGGCCTGCGGCAAGGTAATGCCCAGCTCAGCCAGGCGCGCGGAAATGGTCATAGGTCAGCTCACCAGTTTTAAGTTTCGGCGGCGCTCCCGCGGGGCTGGGGCAGGCAGGTCCAGCGGCAGCAGCGGCGCACGCTCAGCGGCACCCTCGCCCAC
>JAGWIL010000561.1 GCA_028866335.1 Rhodospirillales bacterium | reverse complement strand
CAAGGGCACGATGACGACGCGCAAAGCGGCCTCGCTGATATCTCGCAATCTTATAGCCAACCATGTGAAGGCTCTTTGGCCTGAACCATATATCGACCGTTTGGGGCGGCTTAAGGGGAATTGGCGCGGAATTTGGCATTTGCTGAGCGGCAAGCTTGACCCTACGGCGCTACCTTCGCGTCAGGGGTTAAGCAATGCGGGTATTCATGTCCCGGCCTTATAATTCCAGTGTTTTAAAATCCTCCATCCCGGCATTCCGCTTCACGGGAAAAATCCGGCACGGCAGATAGCGCGCCAGTGCTGCCTGCGTTTCTTCCGTTGGCACCGGGGCGGTCGTGCTTTCGTTCAGCAAAATCGCATGAATTACGATACCCCGCCGCAACAAAAATTCCGCTGTGGTGATGCAATGGCTGATGCTGCCCAGATAGGTGCCGCTCACCAGCAGCACCGGTAAATTCAAATCGGCAATCCAATCCGCTGTCATTTTGGTCTCGGTCAGCGGCACGGCAGCCCCGCCCGCGCCCTCAATCAGCGTCGGCCCCTTCGCCAGCTCCGCCCGGCAGAAGCCCAACAGCGCCGCGTAGTCGATGCTTTGGCCTTCGCGCGCCGCCGCCATATCTGGGGATAATGGCGCGCGGAACCGCCAGGGGGTGATGGCAGGCACATCCATCTCGGCCCGGCCCATGGCGGCGAGCAGAAGGCTGGAATCAGATGCCTCGCCAGGTTCATAGCCTGAAAGCAGGGGCTTGATGGCCCGAAGGCCCGGATTGGCCCGCAGCAGCCCGGCGGTGCAGAAGGTTTTGCCGATATCGGTGCCGGTGGCGGTGACGAAATAGCTGTTCATGCCCCGGTCTGTACGCCGGTTTGCGCCGCCCTTCCATCTCGCCTTCCTTGGCGGTAGTTTGGCGGATATTGCCGCGTTGGAGTGTGCCAGAGTGCCTGATAGCCATATCGAAACCCGCCCAAGCTGGAGCCGCGCCGATGTGCAGGCTTTGCTGGATTTGCCTTTTCCGGAGCTGA
>JAGWIL010000125.1 GCA_028866335.1 Rhodospirillales bacterium | reverse complement strand
AGATGGCGAGCGTGACTGTTGCGGTGACACACCCCGCGATGCCCTTTGCCGATAACCAGGCACCGGATTACCCGCAATCAGCCATTGATGCCGGGGAGCAGGGCGTGGCGCGTTTCGTGCTTTATCTGGGGGCCGATGGGCGCGTGCAGCGCTTCCACCTTACCCAAAGCAGCGGCTATGCGGACCTTGATGCCAATGTGCGCGCGGCGGCCATGGGCTGGCGCTACCAGCCCGCCATGCGCAACGGTGTGGCCGTACCTTCCACGATCGCGTTTTTTGTAAAATTTGCGCCGCGCTGAAGCCTGCTTGCCGAAGGGCGCGAGCCTGCTAGGTTTTACGTATGCATATTACCCAACCGCATGAGACGCCCCCCGCGGCGCAGATTGATTTCAACCAGTTTCTGGCGGTGGATATCCGCATCGGCACCGTGGTGGCGGCGGAGCCGTACCCGGAGGCCCGCAAACCCGCCTATAAGCTGAGCATTGATTTCGGGCCGGGGATTGGGGTGAAGCGCTCCAGCGCGCAGATTACGAAGCATTACACGCCGGAGGAGCTGCTGGGGCGGCAGGTGGCGGCGGTGGTGAATTTTCCGTCGCGCCAAATCGGCAAATTCATGTCCGAAGTGTTGACGCTGGGTTTTCCGGATGCGGATGGCGAGGTGGTGTTGTTCGCGCCTGACCAGAATGTGCCGAACGGGGCGCGGTTGTTTTAGGGGTATTGGGGATTTCTGTTGGTCCGGTTCCAGGCAGCCCGAACGGTAATCGGGCATTCGGCTTACCGCCAGAACGGGTAAGAAACAGTTAGGTCATTTTTTGATCAAAACGGGCCGCCCTGTGACTGAATTTTGGAAGGACGGAACTTATCGATACTGGCTGATTACAACTTGGCTAATTAATTGATCGTTCGCTTCATAGTTAACGTCTAACTCAATGCGAGTTTTATCTATTCCAGGATAATGGAGAACTTTGTTATAGATTACGGGCGGGGGTATGTACGGTCCGGTTCTTGGCGGAATATCACCAACCACAACGTTTCGAAAAACGTCTGTTCCAAAAGGAGATACAAAATCATTCGCTGATATTCGCAAACAGTCCGATAAGAAGTTTGAATTCGGAGCGATATTTTGGCTTCCATTTAAGCTAAGGTCTGCAATCAGACCTCCCAATGGCTTCCGGGACGCATTTACAGAAAGACTAACCTCAACGGGGGTACCGAGCATCTGGTCACTTTGATATATTTTTTTTTGTAGATCCCGACGCCCATCGGCTTTCCATCCATAACTAACACTGAATTTTGTATCGAGTATTTTTTCAATAAATACAGCATCTGCCAATTCTCTATGAGCAATAATCTTTTGGATCGCTTGCAAGAACTCAACGTCTGTCATTTTTGAAGTCGTGCAATACGCCGGTAATTTTTGTGTCGGCGACAGAGACAAGGGCGTGGATTGCGCGGCAGATACATCAGCGCCCAATACGGCGAGAATTCCTAGCCATAGGCAGCTTCGTAGGCGTTTTGATCCTAGGTAATAGACTCCAAGCCGCGCCACGGGAAACCTCCAACGACTTTGATGGTGGCAGTACACGTTACCATTCACTGATCGCCATTTAATGTTCATGAACTGTCTCTTCGACGCGATGTGTGAACGGTGGGAGCAGGTAGCTGATTACTCGTTGCTTTCGTGTTTTGGTGTCTGCCGTCACAGCTATGTCAGCTTTGAGCCACGCCGCGGCCTAACAGGGTTTTGTACCAGCACATTTGAGGCAGCGCAATCATAAAGCCTGGTCGAGTGGATTATGCTAGATTTCATGGTTTGGGGTGTCGAAGGCCGATATGCCAGCGCTGAATGCGGTCGCAGCGTGTTGTAGTGATTACGCCATTGCTCACTGAGGATTTACGCTTCTCTTAACGCGAATAACTCCTTCGGCCTACCATTTGTTTGAAAGCAGCAAGACCGCTCACGGCCCCTTTGGGCCACCATTGGACGTCGGCTGGTTCTTTACTCGTCATCGCCGGAGGGATGGCAGGCGTTGCCCGCCCTACCCGTCTCATGTCCGCTTTCGGGCGCTCCGAAAAAGGGTCGGAACGACGTTAAGGGCGCAGAGCCGTTGCAAGCCAGCGTCGACGAATGGCCGGTCTGAGGGACTTGCCTCGCTATATCCCTACGGCTCGGTTGAGTCGCACGCAGCCAGGAGCCGGTCGATCAAGCCACCAATGTCGACTGGCGGCTGGCATAGCGCGACCACGCTTCGGCGGCATCTTCATCGAACAGCTCGGTAAGTTTGCGCATCATCGTGCCGCCCAATTCCTCGGCATCCACGATCGTCACAGCGCGGCGGTAATAGCGCGTTACGTCGTGGCCGATGCCAATGGCGATAAGCTCCACCGCTTCGCGCGTTTCAATGTCCTTAATCGCGTCGCGCAAATGCCGTTCCAGGTAATTGCCGGGGTTTACCGAAAGCGTGGAATCGTCAACCGGCGCTCCATCTGAAATCACCATCAAGATGCGCCGGTGCTCAGGCCGCGCCAATATACGGCGATAAGCCCAGAGCAGCGATTCACCGTCGATATTCTCTTTCAACAATCCTTCACGCAGCATCAGCCCAAGATTTTTACGCGCCCGGCGCCAGGGTGTGTCAGCGGCTTTGTAGATGATGTGGCGCAGATCATTCAGCCGACCCGGATTTTCCGGTTTGCCTGCCTGCATCCAGGCTTCGCGGCTTTGTCCGCCTTTCCAGGCGCGGGTGGTGAAGCCCAGAACCTCCACCTTCACTGCGCAGCGTTCCAGCGTGCGGGCCAGAATATCCGCGCACATCGCCGCCACGGTGATGGGGCGGCCGCGCATGGAGCCGGAATTGTCGATGAGCAACGTAACCACGGTGTCGCGGAAATCCGTGTCGCGTTCGCGTTTGTAGGTGAGGGCCAGCAGCGGGTCCGCAATAACGCGGGAGAGGCGGGCCGGGTCCAGCATCCCTTCTTCCAGGTCGAACTCCCAAGCGCGGGTTTGCTGGGCCAGCAGGCGGCGTTGCAGCCGGTTGGCGAGTTTGGAGACCAATGCTTGCAGATGCTGCAATTGCTGGTCGAGCTGCATCCGCAGCCGCCCCAGCTCATCCGCATCGCATAAATCCTCGGCAGCCACTTCTTCGTCGAAGGCACGGGTGAAGGCGCGATAGCCGGTTTTCTCATCGCCCTCCGGCGGTTTGCGATTCTGCTGCGGGCCAGCGGGGGATTCGCCGCCTTCGCCGGGCGCATCCTCGGCGTTTTCATCCGTATCGCCAGATTGCTCGGAGTCGCCGCCATCAGCCATTTCCTGGGCGGCGGCTTGCGCGGGGGCTTTGTCCTGCGGGGGCTCGTTTTCGGCTTCCTCGGCCTGATTCTGCTGCGGCGCCTCCTCGTTATTGCCGGTTTCATCCTCGGCTTGTTCATCCTCGCCGGGCTCGGCCTCACCCTCGGCGATGTTGACGGCAGCGAGCAGCTTGCGTGCCGCGGTGATGAACGAATCCTGGTTGTTGCGCGCGCTGGCAAGGTCGTTCAGCGCCTGCTCGGCTTGCGGGTCCAGTGTGCCGCGCCAAAGGTCGAGCACGGGCTTAGCGGCATCCGGAATGGAGTCCGGGTCCATCCGCTCACGCGCAAGCAGCGAGAGCGCGGTGTGCAGGGGAATCTGGTCGCGGGAGGATATTTGCGCGAGCCCCGCTTGTTCGTATTCCGTGCCCAGCTTACCACGCAGATTGGCGGCGACACCGGCCATGAACTCCGAGCCGACGATTTCAACCCGTGCCTGCTCCAGCGCGTCGAACGCTTCCTTGCCGTCACGCGATGCAGGGGCGCGGGCATTATGCAGGCTGTCATCGTGGTGGCGCAGCCTGAGGGCGATGGCATCCGCGGCGGCCCGCAGTTTGGTCATCTCAGGCGCGGGTAGCGTGCGCGAGGGCGGCGGCAGCCGGGCGCGCTTGCCGGTTAGCCCCGAGGGGCCAGGCTGATACGCCACCTGCACATCCGCATTATGGGCCATGGCGCGCAGCGTGCCGGAAATGGCGCGCTTGAAATCCTCGGCCTTGCCTTGGTCTTGCTTGCTGCTCATGGCGGGTCAGGCGGTTTTGCGCAGGCCAGCCGGAATTTCTTCGTTGAAGCAGCGCTGGTAGTATTCAGCCACCATCTGGCGCTCCGCCTCGTCGCATTTGTTCAGGAAGGTGAGGCGGAAAGCGAAGCCGACATCCCCGAAAATGCGCGTATTTTCCGCCCAGGTGATGACCGTGCGCGGGGACATGACGGTGGAAAGATCGCCCGCGATGAAGCCCGCACGGGTGAGGTCCGCCAGCGCCACCATGGCACCGACGCGCTTCTTCGCCGCTTCGTCTTTCGCGTCGTAGCCCATTTTGGACATCACGATCGCGACCTCCTGCGCGTGCGGCAGGTAGTTGAGCGTGGCAACGACGTTCCAGCGGTCCATCTGGCCCTGATTGATCTGCTGGGTGCCGTGATAAAGCCCCGTGGTGTCGCCCAGCCCTACCGTGTTGGCGGTGGCGAACAGCCGGAAGGCCGGGTGCGGGCGGATGACGCGGTTCTGGTCCAGCAAGGTGAGCTTGCCTTCAACCTCCAGCACGCGCTGGATCACGAACATCACATCCGGGCGGCCGGCATCGTATTCGTCGAACACCAGGGCGCAGGCATGTTGCAGCGCCCAGGGCAGAATGCCTTCGCGAAATTCCGTAACCTGTTTGCCATCTTTCAGCACAATCGCGTCCTTACCGACGAGGTCGATACGGCTGATATGGCTGTCGAGATTCACGCGGATGCAGGGCCAGTTAAGCCGGGCGGCAACCTGCTCGATATGCGTGGATTTGCCGGTGCCATGATAGCCCTGCACCATGACGCGGCGGTTAAAGGCGAACCCGGCCAGAATGGCGAGCGTGGTCTCGCGGTCGAATTTATAGGATTTGTCGATTTCGGGCACATGCTCGGTGCGGGCGGAGAAGGCGGGCACTTCGAGGTCCGATTCGAAGCCGAAGACGTCTTTCACCTTTACCGTGATGTCCGGCAGGTCGATCGCCGAGGTCGGCAGGGGGCGGGTTTGGGTCGTCACGGCGTCGTTCATTCACTCAAGTCCTATCAATCGCGCCTCGGCGCAGGGGGGCTCTGTGCTGGAAGCCCCTTTATGGGGCCGAGGCGGGCATTTCCGGTTGCCGGGATGAGGTTAGTTTGCCACGCAGGGCCGCGTA
>JAGWIL010000560.1 GCA_028866335.1 Rhodospirillales bacterium | reverse complement strand
TTTGATCTTCGGCAGGTTTATCGGCGTGCGCGGCAAGAGATACGGGCTGGCGGCGGCTTTCTCCACGGTCGCCTTGGTGGCGACGGTCTGGCCGGGTGTGGTGGCTTTGCCCGGCGTGCCACCCAGAAACCCTGCCAGATCGGTCAGATCCACCCGGTTGGAGCGTAAATCGGCGTTGATTTTTCGACGCGGATTGCCTGGCGCTTCGGCAATGCTGCCCTCTAAATCCGATGAGCCAACCCTGCCTACGATGTTCTGCAACCGGAACGCGCCATTGTCGTAATCCACCCTGCCGGTAAGGTTGAAAGGTGGCGTTTGGGGAATGGGCACGCCGGTAAGCTGGTATAAATTCGCCATGTTCTGGCCCGCAAAGCTCAGCCGCAAATCCGCCCCCGCCAGATGCGCCGGGTCCTGCAACGTGCCGGTGAGGCTCGCGGTGGTGGTGCCGTTCTGCACATGTAGGTCTATAGGATAGGGCGTTGCGGTATTGCGCAGCGAAAGCAGCGCCCCGCCGGTGAATGTGCCGGTGAGCGGTGCGCCCGCATAAGTGCCTTTGGCGGTGACCAGTACTTCGCCACCGGTGAACAGCTTATCCCCCGCCGGAGCTTTGCGGGTGTAAAAGCTCAAATCCATATTGGTTTTATAGCTGGGCAGCCTAACGCTGGCGGAGCCGTTGCGGATGATCAGCAGGCCCAGCTTCGGCGGTTTGCCGCTGCTGGAGGACGCCATTTTCAGCGTGTAATTGTTTTGGCCACCATTTTCCCGCACTGAAAATACCGGCTGACGCAGCGCGATAAACGGCAATTCCAGCTCATGATGGCCTAGATAATGCCAAACCGCGACATTCACCTGCAATTCGGCCACTGTGCCCAGCGGCGGGTCGCTCGTGGGGAAGCCCTTCGGGTTAGCGATGGTTACGCCATCGGCGCGGATGATGGTGGTGCCGCCAAGGCGCACATGCAAATGCTGGATCGTCACCTGCCGCCCCAAGGCAGCAGAGGCACGTGCATCCACCACCGGGATAAACCAAT
>JAGWIL010000124.1 GCA_028866335.1 Rhodospirillales bacterium | reverse complement strand
GAGGGTATGCAGTTCGACCGCGGCTATGTCTCCCCGTATTTCATCACCAACCCGGAGAAGATGATCGCGGACCTCGACAGCCCGTACATCCTCATCTTCGAGAAGAAGCTCTCCCAGCTTCAGCCGATGCTGCCGCTGCTGGAATCCGTTGTGCAGTCCGGCAAGCCGCTGCTCATCATCGCCGAGGACGTTGAGGGCGAAGCCCTGGCAACCCTGGTGGTGAACAAGCTGCGTGGCGGGCTGAAGATCGCCGCCGTGAAGGCCCCTGGCTTCGGCGACCGCCGCAAGGCCATGCTGGAAGATATCGCGATCCTGACCGGCGGCCAGGTGATCTCCGAAGACCTCGGCATCAAGCTGGAAACCGTGACCCTGAACATGCTGGGCCGCGCGAAGAAGGTGCTGATCGAGAAAGAGAACACCACCATCATTGAAGGCGTCGGCGGCAAAGACGACATCACCGGCCGCGTCAACCAGATCCGCGCGCAGATCGAGGAAACCACCTCGGACTACGACCGCGAGAAGCTGCAAGAGCGTCTGGCCAAGCTCGCCGGCGGTGTTGCTGTTATCCGCGTTGGCGGCGCTTCCGAGGTTGAGGTGAAGGAGCGTAAGGACCGCGTTGACGACGCACTGCACGCCACCCGCGCCGCGGTTGAGGAAGGCATCGTCCCCGGCGGCGGTGTGGCCCTGGCCCGCGCCTCGCTCATCCTGGCTTCGCTGAAAGGTGACAACACAGACCAGCAGACCGGCATCGAGATCATCCGCCGCGCCATCCAGGTGCCGCTGCGCCAGATCTCCGAGAACGCTGGTGAAGACGGTGCGGTTATTGCCGGCAAGGTGCTGGAAAACAGCGAATACACCTTTGGCTTCGACGCGCAGAGCGGCGAATACAAGAACATGGTGACGGCCGGTATCATCGACCCGACCAAGGTTGTGCGTACTGCATTGCAGGACGCCGCTTCCGTGGCTTCGCTCATCATCACCACCGAAGCCGGTGTGACCGAGCGCCCCGAGAAGAAGGCCATGGGCGGCGCGCCGGACATGGGCGGCATGGGTGGCATGGGCGGCATGGATTTCTAATCCAGCCTTCCAGCTTGAAACGGAAAACCCCAGCGGAAACGCTGGGGTTTTTTGTTGGGCATTGAAATCCCGCCAACCCTTCTCTAAACCCTACCCCATTTAACCAACCCGAAAGTACCTTCCCGCTTGGAAAAACCCGCATTGAATGAGCGCCTGAACACGCTGGGCGCGGGCTTGCGTTTCGCGGGCAAGGCCATCTTCACGCGCTACACGCCGCTATTGGCGCAAATGGTCGTCACGCGCCGCTGCAACCTCGCCTGTGGCTATTGCAATGAGTATGACGATTTTTCCGCCCCGGTACCGCTGGAAACGCTGCTGAAACAGGTGGACCATCTGGCCAAGCTGGGCACCGCCTCGCTCACCGTAACCGGCGGGGAGACGCTTCTGCACCCTGATTTGGACAAGGTAATTAAATACGCCCGCGACAAGGGCATGATCGTGACCATGATCACCAACGGCTTCAAGCTCTCCATATCCTGGATCGAGCGGCTGAATGCGGCAAAGCTGCAAGGGATGCAGATTTCCATCGATAATCTGGTGGCCGACGATATTTCAATGAAAAGCCTATCCTCCGTAGAAGGGCGGCTGAAGCTGCTGGCCGAGCATGCGAAATTCAATGTGAATGTGAATTCCGTGCTGGGTGTGACCGGTGAGCGCACGCAGGACATTATCACCATCGCCGAGACGGCGGCGAAATACGGCTTCCAGCATTCAGTGGGTGTGCTGCACGACCATTCCGGCGCGCTAAAGGCCCTCTCCGATGCGCAGATGGCTGCTTATAAGAAGGTGACGGAGATTTCGCCTTCAATGGTGCATACGCTTAACTACAAGCTGTTTCAGCGGAACCTGATGCAAGGCAAGCCGAATGATTGGAAATGCCGGGCCGGGGCGCGCTACCTCTACATCACCGAGGATGGCAAGGTGCATTATTGCTCGCAGCAGCGTGGCTATCCGGCGATTCCATTGTTGGAATACGGGCTGGAAGACATCAAGCGCGAATACCATACCAAGAAAGATTGCGCGCCCACCTGCACTTTAAGCTGCGTGCACCAGATGAGCCTGTTCGATGGGTATCGTGGCAAGCAGCATCTGGCGGAACCTGCAATGGCCTGAACGCCACCCGGCATTGCGCGCGGGTGGCTGGGCAAACCTAAAATTCAGAAACCGCCCTCGAAGGCAATCTCCGTAACCGGCTTGCGCGGGCTTGGCATTTCACGCGCCTGCAAGGCTTCCGGCAGCAGGGTTTTCGGCCCTAACTTGCCAATGGCCAAAGCTGCTTCCACCCTGTACCCGGCTGGCACTTTCAGCTCGGTATAAACCTTCTCCATCTCTATGCCGACCATGCCATGCGCGTGCCAGCCCATGAAGGCCGCTTGCAAGGCGAGGTAGCCCCAGGCGGCACCTGCATCAAAAGAATGACTATGGGACGGGACAGGCGAATCCTTACCCGGCACGGCCATCGTTTCCGACGAGACAATAAACACCAGCGCGGAAGCGGTTTTGGCCCAGCTCTGGTTGAACGGATTCAGCAGATTGAGGAATTTATCCCAATGGGTGTTATCCCGCCTTGCATAAAGAAACCGCCAGGGCTGCGAATTATAGGAAGAGGGCGCCCAGCGCGCGGCTTCAAACATCGTGCGCAGGGTATGCTCGGAAATCGCTTCCCCGGTAAAGGCGCGGGGCGACCAGCGTTCCAGAAAAATCGGGTCGATCGGGTGGTCAGCGGTACGGGAATTCGCCGTGGTCATGCATCGCTCCTGAATGTTGGGCGATACGAGCTTAACCGCAGGTGCTGGCGCTGGCAAAACCCGCCAGCACAGAGCTGAAAATTATTGCAGGTTACGATCCGGCGCTTCGCTGGCGACAGGGCTTGCAGCCGGCGCCTCAGCCACTTCGTTCCGCCCGCCATAGCCGGAGGCAATCACCGTGCCGGTATCCGCATGGTTATAGATGAAGCCGTAGGTTGGGTAAGCAGAGCCCATGATCGCACCATCGCCCAATTCAACCCTTACATCCGTCCAGTCGTTATCCGCGGATACGTCCTGCACCGTCACATCATTGGTGATGGAACCCGGAACCCAGTTGGCTTGCGTCACCAGAATTGTGCGCGGGTCGAGCACGGCGGTAACCACCGCGACATGCCCAAGCGGCATACGGCCGATGGAGCGGAAGTTGAGTACGGCACCAACAGCCGGTGTGCTGCCACGGCCATAACGCCCCGCGGCCTCGGCCCACCAGAGGAAGGCATTGCCGGAAAGATCTATATGCGAAACCTCGCGCGCATATGGCACGCATTGCAGGCGGGAATACCGGTACTGCGCTGCAACCCGCTCATAATGAGTGTAGTGGCTTGTGTGGGTTTCGCGTGCCAGATGAACATAGTGGCTGTGGGTATAATGCGCCACGCGGGTGTAGCGGTGGGTTACCTCGTGATGGGTATTCCAGGCCAGATGCGTCTCCCGGGTATGGGTAACGCGGGCCAAGCGGTGCGCCGCCAACACATGGTGCACGGAGCTTTCATGGCGCTTGGCAACATGAAGAATGGCGCGGTGCGGGGCCAGATGCGTGCTGGCGTGATGAGTAGAAGCCTTGGCTTGAACCGGGAGCAGAACCGCCCCCACCGCGATGGAAACACCTGCCAGCCACGCCCGTGCAGCATTGCAAAACGAGAGGCAAGACGCCTTATTACCGGCCATTTTTTGTCTCACCCGGGTTGATCCAAACACGAAACAAGCATGTGCTTTGGTTACGGGTGGATTGCAGGAAACGCAATGCGCCACTGCGACAAAATTACAACAGATACAGAATTTTGCTAATTTTACTACCTCTGGGCGATGATTTTTGAGATAATTTTCCTAAACCACGAAACCGTAATTGTCTCTGCTCCGGCCTTTCACGGCAAAAGCGAGTCGCAAAAAAGGGAGCGGAAACCGCCCCCTAAACATCTCATACTTAACAGAAACTAAATCCAGACCGGGATTACCGGCAGGCTGTAATCATTATTTCGACAAGGTATGCCGGGTCCGCCAGCTTGGCTTCCACGCAGGCGCGCACCGGGGCCAGCCCCTCCGGCAGCCAGGCGGTCCACACCTTATTCATGGCTTCCCGGTATGAAATATCGGTTAGCCAGATCTGCGCCTGAAGCAGGCGGGTATTGTCCGTGCCATGCGTTTCCAGCAGGGCATCAATCTGGTCCAATATGTCCTTGGTCTGTGCGGTGATGTCGCCAGACGTATCCCGCGCCACCACACCCATGGTGTAGACAAACCCGTGATACTCAACAGCCTTGGACAGAATGGGGCTGGTTTCAGTGCGAATGATGCGGCTCATGTAAAACTCCGATTAATTAACGATATGCGGCGCCACAACCGGCACGTTGCTCACGCTGGGCGTGCCATTCTGGTTGCCATATTCCTCACAATTCTGAATCGCCTGGTCGCGCTGGCTCATGGCGCCCTGACGCTCGGCATCAAAAACCTGGTTCGGGCCGCCATACATCAGGCCGTTTTGCAGGGTGCGAGCCTGCTGATCCAGCGTGCTATTGCTATAACCAGCATCGGCGGCATTGGTGCAGGCAGCCGCATCCGCCTGGTCGGCTTGGCTTTGCGGCTGGCTGGCGCAACCTGCCAGAAGCAGGATGCTGGCCACGGCCAAAAGGCTGGATTTCATATGCGGTGTCCTGCGTTGTCTGGGGCGAGCCATATCGGCTTTGGTGGAAAACTCAACCGCTGACGCGTAGCAAAATCTTGCCGATATGCGTGCTGGCCTCCATCAGCGCATGCGCCTCGCTTGCCTGCTCCAGCGCGAACACCTTGTCGATGACGGGCACCACTTTGGCCTGCGCCAGCAGCGGCCAAATTTTCTGTTTCAACGCGGCGGCAATCTCCGCCTTCTCCTGCGCGGTGCGTGGGCGCATGGTGGAGCCGGTAACGGTAAGGCGTTTCTGCATAATCGGCAGCAGGTCGATCTCGGCTTTGGAGCCCTGCATGAAGGCCACCTGAACCAGCCGCCCGCGCGACGCAAGACTTTGAATATTGCGCTGGGCATAGGGGGCACCCACCATATCCAGCACCACATCCACGCCCCGCTTGCCTGTGGCCTGCCCAATTACCTCTTCAAAAGCCTGGGTTTTGTAATTTATCGCGGTGGCACCGTAGCGCTCAATAAAAGCACATTTTTCATCCGTCCCGGCGGTGGCGAACAC
>JAGWIL010000123.1 GCA_028866335.1 Rhodospirillales bacterium | reverse complement strand
GCCCCGCCCCGATCAGCCCTACCTGCAAACGCTTGCTCATGTCTTTGCGCTCTATTCTGCTATGGGCTTGCACGCAACGCTTTGCCCCGCCATACGGCAAGCGGTTTGGCATTTTTGGAGCCCGCGTTGCTTTATTTCAGCCGTGCGAAGACATTTGGTATACTGCTCGTTTGCGGGTTGGGGGTGCTGCTCAGCCTGCCCAATCTCTGGGCGCGGCCAGGCTGGTGGCCAGGATTCATGCCCTGGAACCAGGTGCATCTGGGGCTGGACCTGAAAGGCGGCTCCTATCTGCTGTTGCAGATAGATACCGACGCCATTCAGAAACAGGACCTCGATTCGCTGGTCGGCGAGGCGCGGCAGACGCTCGTAAAGGCCGGGCTTGGCTATAAAGACCTGCACGCGGATCTGCAGTCGCATCAGGTTCTGCTCACCCCGCTGGATGGCCAAGGCCCGCAGGCTTTGGCGGCGCTGCAAGGGCTTATCACCTATCTGCCCAATTCCCCCACGCCCAGCCTTGCCGTGGCGCAAATGCCGGATGGCAGCATCGCCCTTTCCATCCCCGTCCAGGCGCAAACCGCGCGCAACACCCAGGCGGTGCAGCAGGCCATCACCATCATCCAGCGCCGTATCGACGGCTCCGGCGTGCTGAACCCGCAAATCCAGCGTCAGGGGCAGGACCAGATCGTGGTGCAGCTCCCCGGCATCTCAGACCCAGGCCGGGTGAAAACGCTCATCGGCACCACCGCCCACATGACCTTCCAAATGGTCGATTCCAGCGCCGCACCGGGCCAGCCCGCACCTTTGGGTGATGAGTGGTTGCCAATGTCCAACGACCCACAGCAGCAGATGGCGGTGCAAACCCAGGTCGCGGTGGATGGTGCCAGCCTGCAAAACGCCCAGGCCAGCACAGACCCGCAAACCGGCGAATGGGTGGTGAACTTCACTCTCAATGCCGTCGGCGCGCGCGAATTTGCCGATACCACCACCTCCAATGTCGGCAAGTTGTTCGCCATTGTGCTGGACGGCAAGATTATCGAAGCCCCGGTCATCCGTGAGCCGATCACCGGCGGCCAGGGTCAGATTTCCGGCAATTTCACCCCGCAATCGGCTACCGATCTCGCCTTGCTGCTGCGCGCGGGCGCCCTGCCCGCTCCGCTGAATATCGTTGAAGAACAGAGTGTTGGGCCAGAGCTGGGGGCGGACGCCATCCGCGCTGGCGCCCTCTCGCTAGGTGCTGGCTTTGTGCTGGTGCTGTTCTTTATGGCGCTGTTTTATGGGCTGTTCGGCTGGTTCGCGAATGTGGCTCTCATTGCCAACCTTGTGCTTATGCTGGCCATCCTATCGGTAATGGGGGCAACGCTCACCCTGCCGGGCATGGCGGGTATTTTGCTCACACTCGGCATGGCGGTGGATGCCAACATCCTCATCAACGAGCGCGTGCGCGAGGAAGCAAAAAACGGCCGCAAGCCGCTCGCGGCGTTGGAGGCCGGGTATAAGCGCGCCTATGGCACCATCATCGATTCCAACGTGACCACGCTGCTGGCGCACATTACGCTGTTCATTTTCGGCTCACCGCCGGTGCGCGGCTTCGCGGTAACCATCTGTGCGGGCATCATCACCACCATGTTCACCGCCACGGTTGTAGTGCGCCTTATCACTTCGCGCTGGTATGCGGCGCGCCGCCCTGCTGCCCTGCCCGTTTAGGACCTGCTGCATGTTCACCAAACCAGCTTTCCGCTTCGTTCCAGACGGAACCAAAATCCGCTTCATGAATGGCCGCTTCGCCGGGCTTATCACCTCGGCGGTGCTCTCCTTCGCCTCGGTCGTCCTGTTTTTCCACCCTGGGCTGAATCTGGGGCTGGATTTTAAGGGCGGCGTGGTTTTGCAGGTGCAAACCCCACAGAAAGCGGATTTTTCTGCCCTGCGCTCAGCCCTCGCCGGGGCTGGATTGGCCGATGCAGCCCTGCAATCCGCCGGCACCCAGGGTAATGAAGTGCTGATAAGCCTGGAAAGCCGCAGCAATGCCGCCGCCACCCAAACCGCCATTGGCGAGGTGCAAACGGCGCTGAACAAGGCCGCACCTGGTGCGGTGATCCAATCCACCCAGGCGGTTGGCGCTTCGGTTTCCGACCAGCTTTTTACCCAGGGTTTAGAAGCGCTGGGCCTCTCCTTCGTGATGATCCTGCTCTACATCTGGTTCCGGTTTGAATGGCAGTTTGCCGTCGGCGCGGTGGTGACGTTGATTCTGGACACCACCAAGACCATCGGCTTCATGGTCATCACCCGCATCCCGTTCGACCTCGTAACTATCGCCGCCATTCTCACCATCATCGGCTATTCCACCAACGACAAAGTGGTGGTGTATGACCGGGTGCGGGAAAATCTGCGCAAATACAAAACCATGAATCTGCGGGAGCTGATCGACCTTTCAATCAACGAGACGTTGAACAGAACGCTTGGCACTTCCGGCACTGTGTTTCTGGCGGCATTGCCGCTGGCGCTGTTTGGCGGCTCGGCGCTTGCCGGTTTTGCCTGGATCATGCTGTTCGGTATCGTGGTTGGAACCTCCTCCTCGATCTTTATTGCGGCACCTATCCTGCTGTTTCTGGGCGAGCACAGGCTGCGCCGCTCCACTGTCGCGCCTAAAAAACCTACGAAATAGGAAGCAGGCTAAATTTTTTAATCGCGCTGGGCGTATAAAAATGTTACACGCCCCCCCGTGAGATTTTTATACAAACTTTGGTTATTTAGACAGTGCATGTAAGCGGGCAGATTTCTCAGCTCGCGGCGGCACTTCGGCTACGTTACCAGCCAATCGTCCGGTTGGAGGATGGCGGCATCAGCCATGTCGAGGTTCTCGCCAGGGTATTAGATGAAGACGGGCGGTTACTTGGCCCCGAGAGCATCGTTGCGGCCATGGAGAACCCAGACCGGGCCCTTTGCCTCACACGCGCCATTATGCAACTGGCCTTATCCGAGTATCAGGCGCGGGGCCTTTGCGCATATCAACTGCCACTGGCTTTTAACCTGCCCCTCAATGTTCTGGTGCATCCTGGCATCGTGCATGGCATCGAAAGCCTGCGGGAAAGCCATGGCATCGCGGCCGGGTTATTGCGGTTCGAGCTCACCGAGACCCAGCCGGTTCAAGATATCCGGTTGGCGGAAGAAAGCATTAAGGCATTGCGTGATGCCGGGTATAAGCTGGCGCTGGATGATATTGTGCCTGCCACGCCGTTTTTGCAGGCGTTGATGAAAACCGCCGTGGGTGCTGTGAAACTAGACCGCTCAGTGGTGGTGGATAACAGCCCAGGCGCCCGGAATTTCATTCTGAAGATTACCAGCCTCGCCGCCAGCCGGTTACAGGATATTATCGCCGAGGGGATAGAAACAGCCGCGCAGCTCATGCGAATGCGTGAGCTTGGCGCAACCCATGGCCAGGGTTTTCTGTTCTCAAAGCCCCTGGAATCGGAAGAGCTGGCCCTCCGGCTTTGCGAAGGTTAAACCAAACCAAAGCGCCGCCTGGCATCTCCCTGAAGCCGCGCTACGCGGGCGCGCCAGCTTTCGCTTTGTTCGGCCATGGAAGCCATTGCCAGATTGTCCGGGTGCTCAGCGGTGTCGGGCACCAGTTCGCGTACCGCGTTTTCCTCTTTCAGCTTCAATAAATGCGCCAGCACATTGCGCTGTGCCGCTGCTTTTAAAAATAAATCCTGCTTGCCATAAAGCCTGGCGGCCAGCCCGGCGACGCTCCATTCCCCTCGCGCCAATTGCGCGAGCAATGATGCCTCGCGCTTCTGGCGATGCGCGAGCAACTGGGCGGTGAGGCGGCGGGGCTGGGGCAGCAAGGGTCCGTGGCCCGGCAGAAACACATCATCCTCGCGGGAAAGCAAAAGCTGCAAGGAGCGGTAGTAATCCCCCATATCGCCATCCGGCGGGCTGACGATGGAGGAGGACCAGGACATGACATGATCGCCGCTGAACAAAAACTTTTCCCCTGCCGCAGTTTTGAGGGCAAAGCAGAGATGATCAGCCGCATGACCAGGGGTAAACACCGCTGTAAAACCTGAAATTTCATCGCCATCGCCGAGCATGATATCCGGCGTAAAACCCGGTTTGGGCGAAAGCGCATAAGCCGCCACGGGTGCGCCACAGGCGGCCTTCAACCCCGGCAGCGCGCCGTAATGGTCCGCATGGGTATGGGTGAGTAAGATCAGGCAAACTGGGCGGTTGGCGGCGGCTTTCAGAATATCCGCGACATGTTCGGCATCTTCCGGGCCGGGGTCGACCACTACCAGCCCATCATCGCGCTCCACCAGATAAGTATTCGTGCCGCGATAAGTCATCACGCCGGGGTTGTCGGCGACGATCCGGGTGATCCCCGGCAAAACATCAAGGGCAGCGTGGCGTGGCGGCGTGGCTTCAGTCAAAAATCCCATTCCCGCATCATGCAATGCGGTATGGGGGGCGGGCAATGCGCTGACGAGCAGGGCTGCTAGCCGAAGGTGTAGGCCAGCCAGAGGACGCCCAGAACCATGGCGGCACAAGCCACGCCGAGAACGATGGGCAACATGGTTCCACCGCCGCTCGTTCGGCTTAGCCCATGAGGAAGACGTTCCTGATGCCGCGCGAAGCTGGCATTGAAATCTTTCATTTCCAACATGTTATACCTACATCTTGCGATATCGCTTTGGCGTTTGCAGGCGTATCGCCCGTTATTTATTAAGAAAACCAATTATGCGCTTCAGCCGCCTTAAAATGCAACAAAAACCATGTTGGGCCACAGGCTCGCCGGGCTTTCATCGCGCCTGAGGTCGACATCGCGCGGCGTGCGGGTAATCTAGGGGAATGGCCATGCCGATAGACCCCGATTCCGCCCTGCGTAAAAATCTCAATCGCCACAAGCTGTTCGCCTCCGCCCTGCTGGTGCTTATGGCCGCCATGGCCGCTGGCAGCTATTGGCTGCCGCCCTCCTCCTGGTCTGGCCTGCTGCGCGATGCCGCCAAGGCAGGCTTCATCGGCGGCGTGGCGGATTGGTTTGCCGTTACCGCGCTGTTCCGGCACCCGCTCGGCCTGCCAATTCCACACACCGCGATTTTGCCCGCGCAGAAGCAGCGCCTGGGCGATGCGCTGGGCCGCTTTGTCGCCAACCATGTGTTCACCGAGGCTGATATAAAGCGGCTGCTGGGGGATTTAGACGGCGCCACCATTCTGCGGCGCTTTCTGGCCGACCCGGACGCAACTCGCCCCTTGGCTGAAACCTTGGCCGGAATGCTGCCCAAGCTGCT
>JAGWIL010000559.1 GCA_028866335.1 Rhodospirillales bacterium | reverse complement strand
CGGCGAGTCCGGCAACGCATAAACATTCTGCACATCAATCACGAGCAGCGCGGTATCGGTCATAAAAAAACTCCCCAGGTTCATCACCCGGGAAGCCTATACTTTATGCCGCCTCGGCCAGATGACCGCCGATCACCAATCCTTGTTCTGAACCGGAAACCTTCACGGCATCCCCATCCTTCACAACCCCCTCCAGAATAAGCCCGGCCAACGGGTTCTGCAGGTTGCGCTGGATCACCCGCTTCAACGGCCTGGCACCATAAACCGGGTCATACCCCGCCTCAGCCAGCCAATCCCTGGCAGATTGCTCAAGCTCCAGCCTGATCTTGCGCTCCGCCAGCAACCCTTCCAGCCGTTTGAGCTGAATGGTGACGATGGAACCCATATCCACACGCTGTAACCGGCGGAACAGCACAATCTCATCCAGCCGGTTGAGGAATTCCGGCCGGAAATGCTCGCGCACCCTGGCCATCACGCCAGCTTCGGCCATCCGCACATCCTCGCCTTCCGCCTGCGCGGCCAGAATGTCCGAGCCCAGATTAGAGGTCAACACGATGATGGTGTTCTTGAAATCCACCGTGCGTCCCTGGCCATCGGTCAGGCGGCCATCATCAAGCACCTGCAGCAGCACGTTGAACACATCCTCATGCGCCTTCTCCACCTCGTCGAACAATACAACCTGATAAGGCCGGCGCCGTACCGCCTCGGTCAGCACACCGCCCTCATCATAGCCCACATAGCCTGGCGGCGCGCCGATCAACCGGGAAACCGCGTGCTTCTCCATGAACTCACTCATGTCGATCCGCACCATCGCCCGCTCATCGTCGAACAGAAACTCCGCCAGCGCCTTGGTCAGCTCTGTCTTACCCACACCCGTCGGCCCCAGAAACAGAAAGCTGCCAATCGGCCGGCCCGGGTCCTGCAACCCGGCCCTGGCGCGGCGTACGGCGTTGGAAACCGCCACAAGTGCGGCCTCCTGCCCCACCACACGGTGCCGCAGATTATCTTCCATATGCAGCAGTTTGGCGCGCTCGCCCTC
>JAGWIL010000558.1 GCA_028866335.1 Rhodospirillales bacterium | reverse complement strand
TCCGCCATCACCTGCAACATGGTGCCGTAATCCACCTGTTTGTCGCCACGGATGAAGATGCGCTGGTCTGCGTTGTTTTTCGATGCTTCCTGCAACGTGCTCACCAGATTGCTGAGCTGGATCTGGCTGTTGTTCAAAAACACATCGCCCTTGCTGTTCACCGTAACGGTGATCGGCTTGGAATCCGCATTCGCAGGCTTCGCGTTGGCCTGCGGCAGATTAACCTGCACGGAGGAGGTAATCATCGGTGCCGTGACCATGAAGATGATCAGCAGCACCAGCATCACGTCCACCAACGGTGTCACGTTGATTTCCGCCATTGGGCGGTAGCGCCGCCTGCCGTTGCCGCGCCCGCCGATCATCCCGCCGGCCATTATTTATGCTCCTCAGACTGGCGGGAGAGAATGGCGGAAAACTCCGTGCCGAAACCTTCCAGCCGTCCCGCGAATCGGGAGAGATCGTTGGACAGCTTGTTATAAGCTAAAACCGCCGGAATGGCGGCGACCAGGCCGATGGCGGTGGCAAACAACGCCTCCGCAATGCCTGGGGCAACAACCGCGAGGTCGGTGTTGTGCATGGCGGCAATGGCGGAGAATGAGTGCATAATGCCCCAAACCGTGCCGAACAGGCCGATGAACGGTGCCGTGGCGCCAACCGAGGCCAAGAAGATCATGAACCGTTCCAGCCGGTCCATCTCTCGCATGATGGTCACGTTCATCGCGCGGTCGATGCGTTCCTTAACGCCTGTCTTGCCGATTTCCGTGCCCGCGATGCGTGCGGTGCGCTTCCACTCGCTCATCGCCGCGCCGAACACGGCGGCCATCGGGTTGGCGGGATCCGCACCTTCGCGCTCGTAAAGCTCGTCCAGGCTGCCGCCGGACCAGAAGCTATCCTCGAACACGTTCGCCTCGCGGTTAACGCGGCGGATGGTCATGATTTTCTCGATGATGATGGTCCACACCCAGATGCTGGCGATCAGCAGGATGATCATCACCAGCTTCACCACCGCATCCGCCTGCAAAAACAGGCCGAGCAGCGA
>JAGWIL010000557.1 GCA_028866335.1 Rhodospirillales bacterium | reverse complement strand
CAGCAAGCTATCTTTGACTCAGCACCAGAGAACAGCGTTGAGCTGTTCCATGGTTATACCTATTCCGCGCATCCGGCAGCCTGTGCGGCGGCATTGGCGACGCTGAAGATTTTCCGCGAAGAGGATACATTCAGCCGCGTGAAGGCGCTAACCCCGGCATTTCTTGAGCAGCTTGGCAGCTTTAAGGGGATGGCTGATGTCGTTGACACGCGCGGATTTGGCCTGCTTGGCGCGGTGGAACTGGCGCCGAAGGGCAAGCCAGGGGAGCGTGGCTTTAAAATCTTGTGCCAGGCGTTTGAAAAAGGCCTGGTTCTCAGGTCTGCGGGCGATAATCTGGTATTGGCACCACCCTTTGCTGCCACGCCTGACCAGATCAGCGAGATGCTCGATATTACCCGCAAGCTGATCAAGGAAAGCTGATCGACCCGAGGATAGTAGAAGTTTTACATAATTCCAGACACTTAATGGGTTATGTCGCGCCTTGTTCGCGAACCCGGAGAAGATAGAAATGTATCAGGACGTATTGTTGCATGTTGGCGGCCGGTGGCGCGCGGCGCAGAGTGGCAGAACCATTGATGTGGTTAATCCGGCAACCGAGGAGGTGCTCGGCACGCTGGCCCATGCCAGTACGGTTGATCTCGATGAGGCGTTGGATTGGGCAGCCAAAGGCTTTGCAGTGTGGCGCAAACTCTCTGCCTATGAGCGCGCGAAGCTTATGCGCAAAGCAGCGGATTTGCTGCGCGAGCGGCTGGATAAAATTGCCGCGTTGATGACGATGGAGCAGGGTAAGCCACTGGCGGAAGCCAAGACTGAGCTGGCGGGTTCTGCAGATGTCATCGACTGGTTCGCCGACGAGGGGCGGCGTGCATATGGCCGCGTGATTCCATCACGCCAGGCGGGGGTGTATCAGTTGTCTTTGCGCGAGCCGGTGGGCGTGGTGGCGGGCTTTACGCCCTGGAACTTCCCCGTAAGCCAAGCGGTGCGCAAAATTTCCGCGGCGCTCGCGGCGGGTTGTGCTTTTATTTTGAAGGGCCCCGAGGAAAC
>JAGWIL010000008.1 GCA_028866335.1 Rhodospirillales bacterium | reverse complement strand
GAGATCGCCCCTAATGTGACCGTGAGCATTGTCCGCTCCACGATCACCACCGTGCTGAGCACCACCGCCGCTGAAAAAATATAGGCTGTAACTTAATGTCGCCGGGCAGTGGTGTAACGCGCCACCCCGGCCAGGGCGTTGCGTATCTCACCCTCAGGAAAGCGCGAGAGTGTATTCACAGCACTATCAATGAACTGGTCCGCTCGGGCGATTGTGCGGGCGGTGGCATCGTGTTTTTTAATCAAGCCCAACGCTGTCATCAGGTCGGCTTGGGTCTGCTCGCTGTTCTCCATAGTGCGTAGCCAGAAGCCGCGTTCCTCGGCATCCGCCTTTTCCACCGCCAGAATCACGGGGTAGGTCAGCTTGCCCTCGCGGAAATCATCCCCCACGGTCTTGCCCAGCTCGCTTTGGTCGGCGGCGTAGTCCAGCGCGTCGTCCACCAGTTGGAAGGCCATGCCAAGGTCCATGCCGAAACTGCGCAGGGCCGCGCATTCCTCAGCCCCCGCCCCGGCGATCACCCCGCCCACTTCCGCCGCCGCCGCAAAAAGGGCAGCGGTTTTGCCCCGAATCACGTCAAAATATTTCTGGGTGGTGGTGGAAATATCGTTCTGGGTGGTGAGTTGCAGCACCTCCCCCTCGGCGATGGTGGCTGAGGCATTGGAGAGAATCCGCAGCACATCCAGCGAGCCATCCTCCACCATCAGCTCAAACGCGCGGGAAAACAGGAAATCCCCCACCAGCACGGAAGCCTTGTTTCCAAAAACCGCATTGGCGGAGGCAAACCCCCGGCGCAGCAGGGATTCGTCCACCACATCATCATGCAGCAACGTGGCGGTATGGATGAACTCCACACAAGCGGCGAGCCGCACCTGCCTGTCGCCGCCATAACCGCAGAGTTTGGCGGCCGCCAAAGTCAGCAAAGGCCGCATCCGCTTGCCCCCCGCCGCGACAATATGCGCGGCAAGCTGCGGAATGAGCGCCACCGGGCTGTCCATCCGGGCGACGATCGCCTCGTTCGTGGCTTTCAGCTCCGGTTCCAGCAGCGCCGTGAGGCGGCTGAGAGCATCGGTCGTCAATGGCGTCGCACCGTCCAAATTCAGCCCTAACCTGTCCAAGCAAATTGCGTTAGCACCATATCGGGCGGGATTTCAGAAGGGTCAAGCGGGCAATGGATAACGCGACAAGCATGGGCGGGCTTCTGGGCGGGCGGCTGAGCTACCGGCAGTTGCGCACGGGCCACAGAACCGGGTTCGAGCCAGTGCTGATGGCAGCCATGGTGCCTGCCAAAGCGGGAGAGCTTGTGCTGGAAGCCGGAACCGGCGCCGGGGCGGCTTTGCTCTGCCTGGCCGCACGGGTGCCGGATATGTGCGGTGTGGGCGTTGAACGCCGCGACGAGCTGGCGGTGTTGGCGGCGCAAAACTTCGCGGAGAACCAGTTTTCCGGTCTTTCAGTGGTGAACGGAGACGCGACCACCCTGCCCTTCGCGGCCCAGACATTCCAACATGTAATGGCCAACCCGCCCTGGTTTGGTGCGCACAACACCCCCTCACCCGATGCCGCCCGCGCCCTGGCCCATCATGCGCCACAAACCACATTGGCAGCATGGATAAAGGAGATGCTGCGCCTGCTGCGCGATAAAGGGACGATAACCTTGGCTCTGCCCGCCGCCACCTATGCCGAGGCGGTTTCGCTGCTGCGCCCGGCCTGCGGGGGTATCACGTTGCTGCCGCTTTGGCCGCGCGCCGGGGTAAAGGCAAAGCTGATTCTGGTGCAGGCGCAAAGGGCCAGCCGCACGCCAGATGCGCTGCTGCCGGGGCTGGTGTTGCACGATGAGAATGGGATTACGAAGGAGGCGGAAGCGGTGTTGCGGGAGGGTGCGGCCCTGACGGACGAATAAATCTATACCGCCGAGTTTCCGCCATCGACGGGCAGCATCGCGCCGGTGATAAAATTGGCATCGTCGGAGGCAAGAAAGGCTATCGCCGCCGCTACATCGCGAGGTTGGCCGAGCCGCCCGAGGGGAATCGCCGCCGCCAACTCCCGCAACCGGGCCTCGCTGTCCGCCTCTCTACGCAACATCGGGGTATCGGTATCTCCAGGGCAGACCGCGTTCACGCGAATATTCTGCTGCGCATGGTCGGCCGCCATGCTGCGGGTGAGCTGCACGATAGCCCCCTTGCTGGTGCCATAAGCCACGGCGCCACGCGCGGCGACCAGGCCCCAATCTGAGGACACATTGATGATGGCGCCCCCGCCCTGCCGCGCCATAAAAGCCACCGCGGCGCGAGAGAGACGGAACACAGACGTGACATTAACCGCCAAAATCTGGTCCCATTGCTCATCCGTGCAGGTTTGCGAATCCCCCTGGAATAGAATGCCGGCATTATTCACCAGTATGTCCAGCCGGCCATATGTCTGCTCGGCCCAGAAAATAAGCTTTTCTGGCGTGGCGGGATTAGCGATATCCGCTGCCAGGAAACACGCCCCAAGCTCCGCGGCCAGCGCCTCACCCACCTCGCCGTTGCGTCCAGTCAGCAGCAGGGTAGCACCGCGCTCGGCGAACAGCTTGGCCGTCGCCAGTCCTATTCCTGCCGTCGCACCCGTTATCAAGGCAATTTTTCCGGTCAGCATTGTCTCCGCCTTCGCAGTTCCAGGCCAGGAAGCAGGTTGCGGTTCGTCTTGGCCAGCCTCACTCCAACGCCAAAAATGTCGCCAGCGGATCTTCCAGCTCATTGATGTTCGATATCAGATAATTCGCCAGATCCGGTTGCTCGCCAGGGCGCGCCGGTAATTCGGAATAAATGTTCAACGTGCCGTCCCACCCGATGCGCACATTAAAGGGGCGCGGTGCCGGGCCCTTGGCCTCCACCCAGCCCGCGCGTTCTGGTGGTTGTTCGGAAGTTTCCAAAACCCGCTTACCATCTTCGCGGTCATACCCCTTGCCCTGGGGTGGGGCTATTAGCACGATACGCTCCTGCGGGAAGCGTTTCAGCTCCTCTGTCAGCCATGCCCATTCCGGCGTCGACAGAAACTCCTCCTCACGGAACGCTTCGGGGATATACGGCATATCCATCGTGGAGCGGATCTCTGCCTGCGAGCCATGTTTTTCGTCCAACAGGGTTTGAACCAGCCCTGGCATTTCTTGCAAATTCGAGCGGTAGGCCATGAGATTATAGCGAATTCGCGGCGCGCTGGGTTCAGCGCGGAAAACATCCAGCATCAAATCCCAGTTTTCCAGAAAGATATGATGCCGCGCGCCTTTACGCATCTTCTCGTAAATCTCTTTATCCATGCTCTCAAGCGAGATGTTCACATGGTCCATGCCGGATTTCGCCAATGCCTCGAAGAACGGGCGCTGCTGGCGTTTGGCGAGATTGGTGGTGAAAAACAGCTTCTTACGGTACTGCCTCGGCACACGCTCGATGAACTCAATCAACCGCGGATGCAGAGTGGCTTCGTGCAGGCAGGAGAGCCAGAAATTTCCGTCTGTTACATATGGAATAAGGCGCAAGGCGGCGGCAAATGTCTCGTCGCTCATCACATAGGTTTTGTTCGTCTGCCCGTAATCGTAAACGCAAAACGGGCAACGTAGATTGCAGTTGTTCACGATATCCATCGCCACGTGATGGATCGGCTGAAATTCCCGCTTCAGGGCCGGGGCTGCATCCAGCACATGGGCAGAACCCTGCACACGTACGAAAACTGAATCACACTGCTCGGGTGTCAGCTCTTTTTCAAACATCACGAAGAAGGCGCAGGTGCCATCTCCCACACCAACCTGACGCAGCACATCGCTGAACTGGCTTGCCACATGGCGCTTCAGAAGCGTTTCTCCATTCGGCCCCGGCAAAATGATATCGATCGTGACGCGCCGCGCGGCATCCGACAAATCGCGTACCCAGCCAGAAATATGGCGGATGGAACATTCATCCACAAAGCCCTGGTAGGGTCCGTGGCCGGGCGGGTCGATCCGCAAGGCGGGGGCGAGTTCCAGCCGATGCTCAGCCCCTTTCGGGCGCACGTACAGCCTGTCCCGTTCGGCGACGGTTAGCGGCGTTTCAAAGCGCGCCTCGAAGGCATAGCAGCCATCGCCCACGCCAATTTGAACCAAAATGTTGCTGAATATGTCCGCCCGCCCTCTGGCCAGCACGCGCTCGCGCCAACGCCCTGGCAACACCACCTCATATTCCAGCCGTGCCGACGCATCGTTCAAATTGCGCAGCCAGCCCTTCACATGTGCTGTGCTGCGTTCATCCACATAGCCTTGATAATGAGGGGCAAGCCCGGTCACGCCATCCATGGCCAGGAAATTAGGCCATAGCCCGCCCCGCGCGCAACCACTCACACTGCGCAGACGATTCGTGGCCAGGTTGTTGATTGACCGACTGGCCAGATCGGAACATAAAGAGAACGCAGTATTTCCTCGGACGACCTTCTGGCGGCCGGACTCGGCTCTAAATCTTTGGCAAGCTTTTTCCGTGAAAAAAACTGCGCTTGGCACAGCTAGTAGTGATTGCGCGGCGCGCTCACTATATGTTGTTATGATGACCGCTTATAAGAACAGGGGTCCGGCAAAAGATGAACATGATGACAAAGCCTGAGGCTGCATTGCTGGATGATGCGATACAAATGCCGGGCCGGTTCCAGGTGACGGTGGATCGCTCCCGCGATTCGCTACTCACGGATTTTGGCCGCGCGACTCTGGACGACCGTTATTTGCTGCCCGGCGAAGGCTACCAGGACCTCTTTGCCCGCGTTGCGTCTTATTATGGTGACGACCAGGCCCATGCCCAGCGGCTTTATGATTACATCTCCAAGATGTGGTTCATGCCCGCTACCCCGGTGCTTTCCAATGGCGGCACGGATCGCGGGCTGCCCATCTCCTGTTTCTTGAACGAAGCCACCGATTCGCTGGACGGCATTGTCGGACTCTGGAACGAGAATGTCTGGCTGGCTTCCAAAGGTGGCGGCATCGGGTCTTATTGGGGCAACCTGCGTTCCATCGGTGAAAAAGTCGGCCAGAACGGCAAAACCTCGGGTATCATTCCGTTCATCCGCGTGATGGATTCTCTTACCCTCGCCATTTCCCAGGGCTCCCTGCGGCGCGGCTCAGCGGCGGTGTATCTGCCGATCTGGCACCCCGAAATCGAGGAATTTGTGGATATGCGTCGGCCGACCGGCGGCGACCCGAACCGCAAGGCGCTCAATCTGCACCATGGCGTGCTAATCTCGGACGATTTCATGCGCGCCGTTGAGGCCGACGAGATGTGGGGCCTGCGCTCGCCCAAGGATAACAGCGTCGTGCGCTCCATTTCCGCCCGCGCGCTCTGGATTCGCATCCTCACCACGCGCATCGAGCAGGGCGAGCCGTACATCATCTATTCAGACCACGTGAATAATGCCCGCCCCGAGCAGCATAAGCTGGCCGGGCTGGAGGTAAAAACCTCCAATCTCTGCGCCGAGATTACGCTGCCCACCGGCGTGGACCAGTATGGCAAGCAGCGCACCGCAGTGTGCTGCCTCTCCTCGCTGAACCTGGAAACCTGGTTCGAGTGGCACAAAGATGAGCGTTTCATCGAGGACGTGATGCGCTTCCTTGACAATGTGCTGGAAGATTTCATCCAGAAAGCTCCTGATTCCATGGAGCGCGCCAAATATGCCGCCTACCGGGAACGCTCGGTCGGGCTAGGCGTTATGGGCTATCATTCTTTCTTGCAGGATAACTCCATCCCGTTTGAAAGCGTGATGGCAAAGGTGTGGAACACCCGCATGTTCAAGCATATCCGTGCTGAAGCGGATAAGGCGTCCAAAACCCTGGCCGCTGAGCGCGGCGCCTGCCCGGATGCGAAGGATTACGGCATCGAGGAGCGTTTCAGCCATAAAATGGCAATCGCCCCAACGGCCTCCATTTCCATCATCGCGGGCAATGCCTCGCCGGGCATTGAACCGATCAGCGCCAATGTTTTCCTGCAAAAAACCCTTTCCGGCAGTTTCTCCGTGCGTAACCGCGCGCTGAAAAAAATTCTGGAGGCCCACGGGCAAGACAATGAGGATATCTGGTCTTCCATCACCACCACCAAAGGCTCGGTGCAGCATCTGGACTTCCTGACCCAGCATGAGAAGGACGTGTTTAAAACCGCGTTCGAGCTGGACCAACGCTGGGTGGTAGAACATGCGGCGGACCGCACGCCTTTCATCTGCCAGAGCCAGTCCATCAACATCTTCCTGCCGGCGAACGTGCATAAGCGGGATCTGCACCAGATTCATTACCAGGCATGGAAGCGCGGCGTGAAGTCGCTCTATTACTGCCGGTCACTCTCCATCCAGCGCGCCGATACTGTCTCTGAGAAGAAGGCAACAGCCATAATGGAAAACCGCCCGGCGAATGATGCCGGTGAAACGTTGCCGTTGGTGGCCAGCAGCAATTATGAGGAATGCCTGGCCTGCCAATAAGGCGGTAAGGCTCGAATTTTTAAAGGATCGGGGCCATGGCCCAATCTCTGAAGGCGTTTATAATGAGTGGACAGATTATTTCCGCCCCTGAAGCGGACAAGAAAATGGATTTGCTGACCGAAAACCCGGTCTATAAGCCTTTCCGTTACCCTTGGGCCTACGAAGCCTGGCTGATCCAGCAGCGCGTGCATTGGCTGCCCGAAGAAGTGCCGATGGCTGAGGATGTGCGCGACTGGCACAAGAAGCTTACAGAAGGCGAGCGCAATCTGCTCTCCCAGATTTTCCGCTTCTTTACCCAGGCGGATGTCGAGGTGAATAATTGCTACATGAAGCAATATTCGCAGGTGTTCAAACCCACCGAAGTGCTGATGATGCTCTCGGCCTTCTCGAACATCGAAACCGTGCATATCGCCGCCTATTCCCACCTGCTGGATACGGTGGGCATGCCGGAGGTGGAATACCAGGCGTTCCTTAAATATAAGGAAATGAAGGATAAATACGAATACATGCACAGCTTCTCCATGGAGAACAAGCATGAGATCGCCAAAACCCTCGCCGCTTTCGGCGCGTTTACCGAGGGGCTGCAACTCTTTGCCACCTTCGCCATCCTGCTGAACTTCCCGCGCTTTAATAAGATGAAAGGCATGGGGCAGATCATCACCTGGTCGGTCCGCGACGAATCCCTGCATTGCGAAAGCATCACCAAGCTCTTCCTCACTTTTATCTCTGAAAACCCGGAGATATGGACCGAGGAGTTGCGCCGGGAACTCTACCTCACCTGCGCCACCATCGTGGACCACGAGGATTCCTTCATCGACCTCGCCTTCGAATTCGGCGCGGTGGAGGGGCTAACCGCTGCCGAGGTGAAGCGTTACATCCGCTATATCGCGGACCGGCGCCTGGCCGGGCTGGGCTTAAGCCCGTTATTCCATGTGGAGAAAAACCCGCTGCCCTGGCTGGATGAAATGCTCAACGCCGTGGAGCACGCGAATTTCTTTGAAAACCGCTCCACAGAATACAGCAAGGCCGCGACATCCGGCTCCTGGGACGATGCCTTTAACGACTTCGATAAACCGGCGGCGGACCAGGTTTAACATTATGAACCAGAAATATTCCTTTTAAAGCGACGATTGTTATTTTGATTTCATAATAATCGTAAATTTATCAAAGAATTACGTTTCCCCCTGGCGTTTTGGCTAAATTTCTCCTAATGATCGAAGTCGGGCGTATATCTTTAAGTATCGTAAGAATACTCTTAGGTGACGCTGGGAGTCTTTGGCTGGTATAAAAATTGAGACAAGCCTTGTCTACCAACGCCATCCTTGATTTCATCCACATACCTTACAACCTTTGATACCGGACTAAAAAAACATGGCAGGTCTGACAACTCCTGAGGAAGATACTGAAGTTTCCGGTTCCCGGACGCAGGGTGCCGCGCCGCGCTATAGCCGCCGATTGTCAGATAAAATCCTGCTTGCGTTCCATCATGCCTGTGACCAGGGCGATTACGAGATCGCCGAGCAATTGCTGCGAATCCTCGAATCCATGCTTACCCGCCGTACTGTGCCGCCGGATGCAAACCGCCGTAAAAGCATAGAAAGCCTGGTGGCCGCGCATGAGCGGCTATGGCATCTGCGCCATCCAGAGAGCTTTAACTAAATCGCCCTGGCGCAACCTCTCTCAGATATATTTTTGATATACCTCATTGCCCAGCACGTGAAATTCAAAGCCTGACCATTGGTCGTTCTGGTCGTACCATAGCGACATATGCAACTTGCCCGTTACGTTAAAACGCTGCGCCACAACCGTGCCGCTATTTGCCGTTGGAAGCTTGTTCCAGCCGGGTGAATTAACGATGGCAGGATAATGCCTGCCTGTTTCCACATTCAGGATCATCGCCCTTAGCATCGCCCGGTTCCAGTAGGTGAGCGGCAGCATCGGCGGGGTGCCGGTATATTGGTAATCGCCCGCCTTCGTGCTGTTAACCGCGTAGCCACCAGGAATTTGATCAGCCTGCACCACAAACAGCGTACCATTATGATTCACTTTGCTATCAAGCCGGGTGAATACCCCGCCCGACCAATATTCAGAGGCGTAGCCTTGATAATGGAACACCGCGATTCCCGCGACGGTCACCACCATATCCACATTCGTGTCTACACGCAGGCAATTGCCTGAACGCGTAAAGGTCACGTGATGTTCACCAACCGGTGTGCCATTGCGCAGAATTTTAAAGCGCATCGCACCGCCGGGTGGCACAGGCAATGCCGCAGCTAACACGGCCCTGGGTGCCACCAACGCTGCCGCACCGGCCAAAAATCCACGCCGTTCAAGCTGTTGGCGCATTCGTTTTATGACCCCTTTATGTACATTTTCGATCTGTTAGGCAGAGGCGACAGCTTGGCTCAATCGTGGCACAATGACATTTATGCACCAGTTGATTTTTCTTCGTCACGCCAAGGCGGAAACAGCTTCCCGGGGGCAGGCTGACCACAGCCGCGCATTAACCGATAAAGGCCGCCACGCTGCGGGAAAAATTGGTGAGGCCATGCGCCAGGCCGGGTTGGCGCCGGAGGTCGTGCTGGTTTCCACTGCAACTCGCACGCAGCAAACCCTGGAAGAACTAGAGAACGCGCCCGTATGGGATGAATGGCCGAACATCGAATCGCTGCCCCAGCTTTATATGGCAACGCCCGCGCAAATTCTTGGCCAATTGCGCGGCCTGCCCGAAACCGTACGCAGCGCCATCGTCATCGGTCATAATCCCGGTCTGCACGAACTGGCATTGCAACTGGCGGGGCCAGACAGGCCAGACGACGCCGCCGCCCGAATCGATGAGAGCTACCCAACCGCCGCCCTTGCTGAATTTCTTGTTGCCACCACCTGGAAAAAGCTTGGCCAGGGCAGTGCCAGTTTTAAGCGCTTCCTGTTGCCGAAGGATATCGGCTGACTACCCCGTGGGCGGATGGTGGGTAAGCGCCTCGCCCGCATTTTTTGAAAGCCGCGCGCATAAAGGTGAGCCCAGCAGCGCGATTAAACTCACCACCATGAAGGCCACCCTGTAATCAGATAACGCAGGCGAGGCATGGCCTGAAAGCTGGCTGGAAATTTCCAGGCTTGCCGCTCCCAGTACCACCCCCATGGTTAAAGAAAGCTGTTGTATTGTTGTGTATAAAGTGGTTGCGGCGGACATGCGCGACCGGGGAATGTCGCCATAAGCGATGGTGTTAAACGCCGTGAACTGCAAAGATCTAAAAAAACCCGCGGCGAATAAAATCGTACTCATGAGCACAGGTGGCCAGGCTGGCGAGAACGCTGTGGTAACAGCCATGGCCATTGCTGTTACCACACCATTCCAGATGAGCACATTACGGAAGCCGAAACGGTCGAGCGAGGGCACCGCCGCCACCTTCATCGCAATGGCACCCGCGGCGCTGGCAAACGTAATCAACCCACTTTGAAGCGGCGATTTACCAAAGCCGAGTTGCAGCATAAGCGGCAATAGAAACGGGAACGCGCCAATGGCGATTCTGAACAGGCTGCCCGCCGTTAGGGAGACCCTGAATGTTTCAACCTTGAACAAGGAGAAATCGAGCACCGGGTTATCCGCCCGCTTTGCATGCCGCCAATAGGCCAGGCAGGCTCCCGCGCCACCGGCGAAGGCAAGCAAGGTCCAGAAAGGCGGCACAAGCCCGCGCCCCAGCGTTTCCATGCCCGCCATCAAAAACGCCATGGCCAAGCCAGAATATATCAAACCAAAACTGTCGAGATGCCCGCCGCGCCCTTCCTCCCGCACATCAGGAATAAACAGCGAGACCGCAACCGCACCCGCAATGCCGATGGGCACATTGATATCAAACACCCAGCGCCAGGAGGCGACAGAGACAATAAGTCCGCCCAGCGGCGGCCCCAAAACAGGGCCCAGCAATGCCGGCATGGTCAGCCAGGTCATTGCTGAAACCATTTGCGAGCGGCTGACCGAGCGCAGCAACAACAGCCGCCCCACCGGCAGCATCATCGCTCCCCCCACGCCCTGGAGCACCCTCGCGGCCACCAGCACCAGCAGATTGGGGGCGATACCACAAAATATCGAACCGAGTGTGAAAACAACAATCGAGATACGGAACACCTGCCGCGCCCCGAACCTGTCCGCCACCCACCCTGAGGCCGGGATGAATACCGACAGCGCAATGAGATAAGACGTGACGGACACCGACATGTATAACGGGTCGATGTGAAAGCTTTTCGCCATCGCGGGCAGTGCCGTTGTCACCACCGTCGAGTCGAGGTTCTGCATGAACAAGGCAATGGCGACGATGATTGCCGTGGTGCGCACCCGCCGTGTCGAGGCATCCGTCTCTATAGTTTGGCTATCAGACATTCAAATTCCGGCGAGGCTGCCGTTTCATTCTGTCAGCGGCCGCGCTTCCTCCGCCAACATAACCGGAATGCCATTGCGGATAGGAAAAGCAAGCCCGGCTTTTTCGCTAATCAATTCGTTGCGTTCGCGGTCATAGCGCAACGGCCCCCGCGTTACCGGGCAAATCAGCATTTCCAGCAGGCGTGGGTCCAGTCCCGGCTCATTTGTCTCGCTTGTCATGTTTTAACTCGCCTTTGGTGTTATGCCATTTCCTGGGCCGCCATCGAAGGAATCGATTTCGAGTAAAGCGCGTAAGGCCGCGGCGCGCAGCAACGGGTCTTTCGCTTCCAGCAGCGCCTGCTTTTCCTCTGGCTCAAAAGGGCAAGCCATGCAAAGCGAAACAACCAAGGCGGCGTCGTTCATCTCGGCAATCGCCTCCCAATTCGCCTCAACCCCCGCGGCTGCAAAATAACGGCCCAGCGCATCCAGTAATATCTGCCGGGAAAAGGGCAAAACCTCGTCATCCGCGTGCAAATCCGCCGCAAAGCCGGAAAGCCCGGCATGAACACAGCGATACCCGCGCCGCATCTCCACCTCCTCGGCGATGGTGAAGCGGAGCACGCCGGTGAGCGTAATTAAATACCGCCCGTCATCGGTTTCCTCGAAAGCGGAAATGCGCCCAAGGCAGCCGGTGCGGTAGAGCCCCGGCCCGTTCTCCCCGCGCGGCAGGCGCTTATCTGGTTGCACCATGCCAAAATAGCGCCCCTGCCCCAGCGCATCTTCCACCATGGCCAAATAGCGCGGCTCGAAGATATTCAGCGGCAGCCGCCCCCGCGGCAACAAAAGCGCACCGCTTAACGGGAAAACCGGAAATTCGTCCGGCAAATCTTCAAGCCTTACCGGGGGCACGCTCATGCGCTTAACTGAACAGCAGGGCAGAGAGCTTACGCCGCGCCGCCATGCTGGCGGGGTCATCCATCCCCCAGGCCTCGAAGAATTTCAGCAATTGCAGCCGCGCACCATCCTCTTTCCAGGCACGGTCACGTTTTATGATCTCCAGCAGCGCCGCCGCCGCTTCGGCGCGCGCGCCTGTTGCGTTCAGCGCCGCAGCAAGTTCGTAGCGTGCTTCGTGGTCATCCGGATTCGCGGCCAAGCGGCCTTCCAGGCCAGACATAGCGGATTGTGCCTTACGCCCTTCCTGCGCCAATGCCAGCGCGGCCCTGGCACCGGAAATTTCAACATGCTCAGCCAGGGCTGGCGGAACCTGAGCCAAAACCTCCCCGGCCTGATGTTCCTCGCCCATGGCGAGTAAGGCGCGCACCATCCCGCCCCAGGCTTCCGGCTTGTCCTGGGCCTCCTGCAAAGCCGCACCGAAATATTGCGCGGCTTCCTCCGCCTGGCCCTGCTCCAACAGCGCCTTGGCTTCGGCGATCAGCGCCTCCCCCGGTGCCGCCGTGCCGCTCAGCTTCAGCAGCGCCTCCACAAAACGCTTCACCTCGCTCTCGGGCAGCGCACCTGAAAACGTGTCGGCAATTTGCCCTTGCCAGAAAGCCACCACCGTTGGCACGGATTGCAACGGCAACCCCATGCGCGTGAGCTGCGCCACCAGCTCCCGGTTTTTATCCACATCAATCTTCACCAGCCGCACCCGGCCGTTTTGGGCGCGGGTCACGCGCTCCAGCGCGGGGGTCAGGGTTTTGCAAGGCCCGCACCAGGTGGCCCAGAAATCCACGATGATCGGCCGTTCCTGAGACGCCTCGATCACATCGGCCATGAAATTGGCCTGGTCGCCCTCGATAATGGAATCCACCACCTCGGCAGCCGGCGCGCCAGCCGTATCGTTGAACAACGTACTCATTTATTCTGTTCCGCCATAAAGTTCTAAGCCCTTATATAGGATTGCCGCCGCGGCTCACACCCTGTCGCGGCAATCGTATTCACTGGCTTGCAATCCAATTCGGGCTCCTATAAAGAGCCTCCCACGCCGCGAGCGGGCGTAGCTCAGGGGTAGAGCACAACCTTGCCAAGGTTGGGGTCGAGGGTTCGAATCCCTTCGCCCGCTCCAAGTTTCCTCAAGGAAATCAGAGCGTTATGAGAGGGCCGCCGAAAGGCGGCCCTTCGCTTTTCAAGCCTGGTGTCCACATGGTGTCCACCGTGGCGGAAGCGAACGTCGGCCATTTCCGTTGCAGGGGAGCGCGGACCGAATTTGTAGGTCTGATTGAGGAGATCGGCCAGGTCCTGGATGCAGGTCAAATTCGATCTGAAAAGCGATCATACGCATCGATCCTGCGGGCTAGGGGGTCGACCTCCCGCCGATAGATCTCCGTTCTCAAGAACCGAACCTCAGCTTCACGCTGAGCCTCAGGAACATCGATGTACCAAGCGCGCGGCTGAGGACCGGGATCACCGTTCCAGCGATATCCTCGCGCCTTCAGGGTCTCCTTGAGATCGAAAGGAGAATTCTCCGCCCAGATGCGCCAGGAAACAGCGCGAGCGCCATCCAAGAGGCGGCTAAGGCCCGTAACGCCAGATCGGGGCAGCCGCATCGCCAGCAACTCAACCGTAGCAAGACAGTCGTGCATCGCGCGGTGACGGTCGTAGAAGAAGCCTGCGGCCTGAGCGAGATAGGCGAGTTTCGTGCCCTCGAACCCCTCTGCTGCCCAATCGACCTGACTTAGCGAGCATGCCCACGGCTTAGTCGAGAACACGTCGCTGAATCGTTCAAGGAAGCGGCGGTCGAACGCCGCGTTGTGCGCGACGACGAGCGAAGCCGGTGCCGCGAATTTGGTCACCACGGCGGGATCGATGATCTGGCCGGCCACCATCTCGTTGGTGATGCCGGTGATCGCGGTAATCTCCGGCGTAATCGGCTCGCCCGGCTCGCGCAGCCCCTGGAAACTTTCGCCCACGTTGAACACAGTACCGTCCAGACCATAGCTGAACGGCGTCATAGCGATTTCGATGATCTCATCACGCTGAGGATCGAGCCCCGTGGTTTCCACATCCACCAGCATACCGAGCCGGACCGGCACACCAGGAGGCGGCACAATGGATGGGCGCGGTTTGAGACGGCGAAGGACCCGATAATCCCCCGTCGCCTCCAGCGTTTGCGCCATGGCCTCCAGATGGTCAGAAGATGTCATCTTCCGCTTCGTTCTCCATGGCGGCGTCGACGGCTTGCTCTCCGGCCGCGTCATCATCGACAGTTCGAGGCGCCAGACGAACATCCGCAACTCGACCTTCTTCGTGGAACCAGAGATCGACAATGGCCGTATCGTCGCTACGCGGTCGCGGCGACGCCTCCCGCACCTTGAAGGTGGTGGGAAGATTGACTGACGTACCGAACACCAGCGCGTGCTGCCGAGGCAACGACGGCAACCGCTTCAGGACCGACTCCGAGATAAATGGCGTCATCTGACGAATTTGAGAAAGGTCGTCGGGATTCTGGATGCGGTGAACCAGAAAATTGGAACACTGGCTGAGGACCGTCTTGGATAGTTCGCTCGGACGCTGGGACGCCAGCAGCACGAACATGCCGTACTTGCGGCCCTCTTTGGCGATGCGCTCGAATATCTTGGTGGCGTCGATGGAAAAGCGGGAAGGCGCGGAGGCGACATACCTATGAGCCTCTTCAAGCAGCAGATGTATCGGGAAACGGTTTCTTGGTTCCGCATGACGAAGGAACCTAAAAAGCATGCGTGCGACGACCGCACTTACCAGCTCAACAATTTCATCTTCGACGGAATTCAGATCGATAATAATGACCTGATTGCGTTTGGTGAACGCTTCGCCAGCAGCCCTTTCCAGACCGACAATGTTGGTCAAGAATTCTATATCGTTCACAGCCGCGTCAACGTCAGCTCCTTCGTGACGCAGAAAGGCATATTCTGTTCTCTCTTGGAGAGATCTGAGCCGCGTAACCATTGACGCGCAGTAATCTCGAATTTGGCGGTTGCCGTGAGCTTCCTCATAGAGGATCGCAAAGTCGAGACACTCGTGCAGCTCATCAAAAGAGAATGGCGTCCGATTGTAGGCTGGTAAGGGTGCATCCTCCCGAAGCTTTTTTCTCACTTCGTCCAGAAATGCCGATTGGTTGTTTCCCGAAAAATTTCCGTACTGAAAATTTGGACTAAAGCGGTTCAACAGCGCCATATTCAGGCCGTTCGTCGGATACTTCTGGAGAAGGGAGACGACGCGCTGAAATTTCGATACGGGGGAGTCGCCGTCTGCCCCTCGAAAGCACTCAATGATACAGGTGGCGACAAAGTGCTCGCGCAGCGCCAGAGCATCTGGGGTATTGGCATGAAAGAGACTTGTCAGACCTAACGCCGTCCGAAGGACCGGCAGTTGTGTTCGCTCGCTGGCTTGCAGCAGCAACTCCCATTCCGCCAGCTCGAGGAACCAATGCGGCAGGCGGAAGCCAGCAGCCGTGCCGTCGAGTACGACGCGCTCGACGCCGATGCCCCCCTCTTTCGCGCAAGCGTTCAGGGCGGCGTGGTACTCGCCATTGACATCGAAGACGATGAACGTCGCACCACGGGCGTGATGCTCCTGGGGTTTGCTGAAAAGGGACTGCAAGACCGATGCGACCGTACAGGACTTGCCGCTGCCCGTGTTGCCCAGGACGGCGACATGGCCACCAAAAAACTCGTTTAGCCGGACCTTGATGTCGTAGTCCTCGAACACCACCGACTTGCCGATCGGCAGCACCCTGTAGCGCGTGGCTTCTTTGGGTTCGCAGGCGCCGCCGTTCGGGCCGATTGACGGCTCCACGGCGGCCTCGGTCTCGAAGATGCGGTCGAGTTCGTCGTCCAGCGCATAGAGCGCATCCGCATAGAGGGACGGGAAAACGGACACGCCGAAGCGGAACGCGCCGCCACGCATCGGCAACATGCCGACAGGCACCACATCCAGATATTTGGACGAGCCGGCCCGGTCGAAATCGCCCCGCTCGGACGGCGTGCTCGCATCGCGTTCACGCAGGCCGACGACCTCGACCACGACATATTCGGACTGCGACGGAATCATCAGGAACGATCCCAGCCGGGCCACATAATGCACGCCGTCGAAGCCAACGAACGTGAAGTTGTCGGTGCCGGCGTGCATCTCAACGACAAAGCGGTCGGCCGCGACCGAGACCACCTTGCCGATCGCGCGTTTGCGATCGTCGTGGCTCATGCCTCGCCATCCTTGTTCCCGTCGTCCCCTTTCGGCGCCAGATCGGACAACACCTTGCGAACGGCGTCATCGATCCTGTCGCTGGGACGCTGCGGCATGAAATGCTCGACGATCATGTCGAAGTAGTGCGCCCTCGTCCCCTCGGCAGGACCCTCGCCTCCAATGATCCAAATGCGCGGGTCGCGCAGCGCCCGCAGCTTGGCGATCTCGCCGCCCGTATCCGGCGCCGCGAAGATCACCAGACGGAACGTCGGGATCGTCAGCGCCTGGTAAATGATGTTGTTCAGGTGCTCGTCGCCGAATGCGTAGCCTGCGGTGATGAGAACGCTCTGCTCGCGCACAATCCGGGACTGAAACTCCCGGAACAGATCCGCATAGGGCGAGCCGAGCGAAGAGTTCTGCTTCGTCGGCGTCGGATAGATCAGCATCTGGTTCGTAGATTCGGGCGGCCAGACCTCCTTGATCGGGAACAGGCCATGATCGTCCTCGGTCCAAGTGACCGAGCCATGCAATTTGCAGAGATAGACGAAGGCGTCGACGGCGGTCCACTTGCGGCTGGCGACGTCGAGCTGCTCGGCCAGGGCATAGCGGAAAATCGCTGGATTGAAGCGACGTTCCACCACGCCGGAAAAGCCGTTGGCATAGGGAATGCCCAGCCGATCCATCGCCAATTCGCTGAAATGATCGTAGTTGGTGGTGAACACCCACGGCCGGGGCAAGGACCGATCGCGCAGGACCAGCTTCTTGTAGAACCGCTCGTAGAGGTCGCGCACGGTGGTGTCGCTCCCCGTGGCGAAGGCCCCTTGGGTGACGCGGGTCCACAGGAAGCCCTGGACCTTCTTGATGATGCCGTCGAGAACAGCACGGTAGGGGTGAAGAGCGGCATTCTCGCTCTGGCGCAGAACGAACCGCTGGGCGAACAGCACCTCCATCAAGCGTTCCAGGTTTCTGCTGTAGTCCTTCGCCAGATCGATCCCGAGCGTATCGAGATAGTCGAGTTCGTCCTTGGTCAGCCGCCACGGCGCCGAGGCAGCGCCGACGACCGGCGGATCGCCGTAGAATCCCGCAGCCCGCGCATCGAGGGTTTCCCCGCAAAACTCCTTGGCCAGGGGCGCCATAGTCGCAATGCCGAGTTCCTTTTTGTCTTTCATCAGGGAGGAACATCCAGCGCCGAGCAAAAACGCGATATTCCTGGCGTTCATGGCCTCGGAAATCGCCTGGCGGGCGCTCTCGACCCCCTTGTTCCAGTCAAGGTCTGAAGGTTCGGCATCGCCGTTCCGCAGGAACTGGAATTTGCGCTCTTCGCTTTCCTCGCCCATCTCATTCCCTTCCCCACGCCCTTGGCCGGTACGTTTTGGCTCGCCTATGGAGCCAGGAGCCTCCCCCATTTTGGATCGGCTTCAGGCGGCTGCCCGCCCAACGATATCCATGAGCTTCTCGTAACTGGTGACGACGTCGTACTTGACCCGATCCTCGCTGACCCGCCGTCCAATCTCGTCAAAGAACTTTCGAGCGCACGCGATCTTGGTGTTCTCGATCTCGCGGAGCTTCATCGAGGACATGGTGCCCTTGGTCTCGGCGACGAAGTAGATGTGTTTGACGCTGCCTTCCTTGAAGGAAATCGCCCAGTCCGGATTGTAGTCGCCAACCGGCGTCGGGATAAGGAAGCCGCGGGGAAGCTTGGCGTAGACCACCACCTCGTTGCTGGAGTCCAGGGCACCGGCGAATTTGCGCTCGATGTCCGAGTCCGTGACGACGTAGTCGTAGATGTGGTGCTTCAGCTTGGCGCTGGCCTTCGAGAAATCCTGCCCGGTCTGGTTGGCCGTGAAGATGTCCACGTCGTACCGCTCGGACAGACCGTCGTAGGCGAGCCGTTCGATGATCATCGTGGCTTTCTGCTCGGCGATGATCCGCGAAGCCTCCGCGATGAAGTGCTCGGGGTTCTCCCTGAACTGGCCGAAAACGCTGGCCTGGATTGCCGTGAGGATGTCGGCCACCGTCTTCCGCGTCAGCTCCGTGTTTTCGGCGACCTTTCCGAGAAGGTCGTATTTCACGAGGGAATGGATCGAACCGCCGCGCTCGGTCGTCGAGCCGGTGAGCGAGAAGCCGTCGCCGGCCTTCAGTTGCTCATCGGTCAGCCCGTCGCCCTGAATGCCGATCTGCACGGTGTATTGAAGCGGCGTGACTCGGAGCTGGCTGTCGAGCGCGCTCACGCATTTCCGGACCAGCTCGTCGGAATCGAATTCGACGCGATAGACGGCTTTCTGGTTGATGCGTCGCCAGAGTTCCTGGAACTCCTTCTTCTCGAAATTGTCGTTCAGCGGATTGGTCTTAGGCTTCCGACCATCGTCCACCTTCGGCAACTGGGCATCGCTGAACACGCTGTCGATGATCTGAAAGATCTGATTCGCGTGAGGCTTCAGGTCGTCCGGCAACGCCGCCAGCGTCCCGGCCCCCTTGGCCTCGTGGTACGCCGTGGTGATCTGGTCCGACTCATCCGAGTAGTCGTTCTTCACCAGGTAGCGGTAGATCTGCTTGGCCATCGCCGGCGTGATCTCGATCGGCCCGCCGTCGGTCGTGATGGTCTTTCCGGTGAAATAGGCCTCGGTCGCCTTCCGGGGGCGGGAGGTCAGCGTGTCGGCGATCTCCTTCTGGAGGCCGCTGACGAAATCCCTGTAGCTCTCGCTCGCCACGACGGTCAGGATGTTGATGTCGTGGACCACGGCGGGATTATCCATGCGGTCGCCATTCTGATCGACCGACAGGCGCAGCCCGCGGCCCACTTCCTGGCGACGCGAGATCGTGTTGTCGCTGTGCTTGAGCATGCACATGACGAACACGTTCGGATTGTCCCATCCCTCCCTGAGCGCCGAGTGCGAGAAGATGAAGCGGGTCGGCTCGCCGAAGGACAGCAGCCGCTCCTTGTCCTTGAGGATCAGATCGTAGGCGTCCACGTCGTCGGAATCGACCGCGCGCGCCCCGACCACAGGGTCCTTCAGCCGGTTCGTCTTCTTGTCGATCGAGAAGTAGCCATTGTGGGTCGCCGCCGCGTTGATTCCGGCCAAGTGCTTGCGATATGCCTCGCCGTCGATCGCCAGCTCCGACAGGTATTCATCTTTGAGAAGCTCATACTCCTCCTCGAACACGCGCGCATATTCGCCCTTCTCATCGGGCTGGGCATAGTCCCGGTACTTCACCACCTCGTCGATGAAGAAGAGCGACAGCACCTTGATGCCCTGGGCGAAGAGCTGCTTCTCCTTGTCGAGGTGCGCCTTGATCGTCTCGCGGATCTGGATGCGCCTTATGTCGCGCTCGGACACGTCCCCGGTCGCCTCGCCGGCGTGGAGCAACAGCCCGTTGGTGAACTCCACCGTGTCGTTGCGGGCGTCAATCTGAGAGATGACGAAGCCGTTCCGATACTGGTCCAGCTCACCGGACTCGGCAAAGAGGTCGTCGCGGAACTCCAGCCGCCTGAGCTGGCGCTTGATCTCGCCGGACTTCAGCTTGACCTCGATCTCGATTCGCGCGACCGGCGCCTTCTTTGAGATGTCGATGCCTTCGAGATAAAGATAGGCGTTGGTGCCGGCGAGGCCGCGCGTCTGGATACCCCGCACGGCGATCTTCTTCACCAGCTTCTGGTTATAGGCGTCGAGCGCGTCGAGCCGGTGGACGCGATTGTGCTCGGTCCGGTGCGTCGCCGAGTAGCGGAGGATCATCAGCGGCTTGAATTTGGGAAGCGCCTCCATCGTGGCGGCGCCTTCCATCTTCTGCGGCTCGTCAAGGATCAAAATTGGCCGGTTGCTGGCGATCACATCGATGGGCTTGCGCGACTGGAAATCGTCCAGCTCGTCATAGATGCGGCGGTTGTCGGCGCCTCGGGCGTTGAACGCCTGGATGTTGATCACCATGACGTTGATGCCGGCGTCCGACGAAAAACTCTCCAACTCGTGCAGCCGCCTGGAGTTGTAGATGAAGAAGCGCGCCTTCTTGCCGTAGCTCTCGGTGAAGTGGTCAGCGGTGATCTGGAGCGATTTGTAGACGCCTTCGCGGATGGCGATGCTGGGTACCATGATGATGAACTTCGACCAGCCGTAACGCTTGTTCATCTCGAACATGGTCTTGATGTAGCAATAGGTCTTGCCGGTGCCCGTCTCCATCTCGATGTCGAGATTGAACCTGCATCCGGCGCTGGAGACCAGCTTGTCCGAGATCGGCAGGTTCTGCCGCCGCTGGACGTCCTTGATGTTGGCCAGCGCCTGAAGGTCGGTCAGAGCAAGATCGGCGTTCTTGAAGCCCTCCTCGAATACGCTCACCTGCGCCTTGCGGCCTGGGTCGATCCGATAGGTGATGCCGCTCACCAACGGCTGCCCGGCGAAGCAGTCCACAACCGAGTCCACGGCCTGGGTCTGATAGGGTTGGACCTTGAACTTCAGCTTCATGCTCGCCCCCTTCAGATCGACCGCACGTCGGTGCTGGGGGAAAGCTGGCGGAAGACCTGCTCGACATTGATCTTCACGGCATCCGATACGAAGCCGTTATCGCGGAAGACGACGCGCAGCGGTTCGCGGCCAGCAAGCTCCTTCACCAGCTCCTCGGTCACGCCCTTATCGAAGCAGGCGACGAGGGCATTCTCATCAACGAAGAACACGGTCTTACCCTGAACCTTCTTGCGCTGGATCGGCAGGGTTAGGTCCACGCCCCAATCGACCAGCACCTGGAACAACAGGTCCTCAGGGGTGCGACCCGGCTTTATGTTGTCAACCGCCTGAAGTAGATCCTTCTGATCGACGTGGTCCGGGCGATAGTACACATCCTGCATGTTCGACGTATCGATCTTGAGGACGCGGAATCCGCCCCCAATAGACGCAGTAGCTTCCTTGACAGAGGGACCAGTCCGCCGAAGGCGTTCTATCGCAATTTGTGAAATCGTCTCAAACCCGAGCTTCCGAGCAGACTTTCCGTGTGGTTTTGTCTCGTCCACTGGCTCGTCGAGCTGAACTAATATGTATCTTCCTACCGATCTCTTGTTGCAGGCCGCCCCTGTCGTGGCGGAGCCTGCAAAAAAATCCATCACGATGTCGTCGTCCTTCACGTTCGCGATCGTCAACATGCGCTCAATCAGCGCGGTTGGTTTGGCCGTATCAAAAGGTGCCTCATCATCGAAGATTTCTTTGATTTCGCTGGCGCCATCCCGCGTGGTTCCAACATCCTTCCCGAACCAAATAGTTTCTGGGGTGCGACCCTCCAGCGTATCTAGATATATCTTCCTTACTATCCTTGTTTCGTTGTCGCGAAACACGATCTCGCCAGAATCGATCTTTTTCTTCATTGTTTCTTTGCTCCACCTCCAGCCGTTCTCAGGCGGGCTAATCGTTTTTCCAGATGGAGTCTTTAAGTCGTATTTCAGGTTCGGCCGAAAAAGCGCGTTACGAACGTCGCCGGCCCTCCAATCCCCTCGCGGGTCGTTGTCCGGATTTGAATACGCTTTATTATCTTCTGAAGTGCGATCCAGACTCCCAAGATCGAATTGATCTGTCTTCTGAAACATCAGAATATGATTATGATGAAGAGAAAAGATTCCTGTATATCCTTTGGGCTGTATGCTGTGCTGCCAAACGATATTTGCAATGAAATTCTCTGATCCAAATATCTCGTTGCAAAGTTCTCTCAGGTTAAATTGCTCATTGTCGTCAATGGATATAAAAATGACCCCGTCATCGCGCAAAAGATTGCGTGATAGCTTTAGACGTGGATACATGAACGAGAGCCAATCAGAGTGAAACCGACCGCTGGATTGTGGATTGGCAACCAGCTTTGTCCCATCATCATCGCACTGGCCGCTTGCCAGTCCATACTCGCCCTTCGTTATCGAAAAATCATCTTTATACAGAAAGTCGTTCCCGGTATTATAAGGTGGGTCAATGTAGATAAATTTGACCATCCCAAGGTACGTCTCCTGTAGCAATTTGAGAGCGTCCAGATTATCGCCTTCGATAAATAGATTTCTTGTCGTATCAAAATTAACGCTCTTGTCGCGTGATGGCCGAAATGTCTTGGCAATCGGCGCATTGGCCAAGGCCAGCGCCTCCCGCTTCCCCGGCCAATCTAGCCGATAGCGCTCCTGCTGCCCTTCAACGATGTGGCCACTCAGCTCCTGACGAAGCTGATCGAAATCGACGGCCAGCATGACGTTTCCACCATCGTCCGTCGCCTCGGTGACGCAGCCGGGGAAAAACTCGCGAATTTTCGCGATGTTCTCTTGCGTCAGGTCGGGGCTGTGCATCTTCAGCTTTTCCATGCGTTTCCTCTTACTTATCCATCACAGCGCCGACGGCTTCACCTTCGGTCAACCGTTCCAATTCCTGCTTTGCCGCGCGTAGCTCTGTGTTGATCGCCACGCGCTTGTTGAATTGCCTCTCTCGACCTAGCCGCGCCTTGATCCGATCCACCTCTCGCGCCTTGGCCCGAATCGCTTCCATGCGCGCTACGCGCGTCTGAATGTCCTCACCCGTCGCCTTCGACACCGGCATCATGGCCGTGAGAATGGTGTCGTAGAGCCCCCCGAGATTGAGTGCGATCGGCAGGGCTTGGCGCGGCGCATCGTCCGGCGTCCAGTCGGTCGCGAAATATTCGCTGACCACCCACTTGGTCGAATCGGCCTCGCTCGGCCGCTTGAAGGCGGCAACCGCCTTCCGCTTGCCCGACCAGGTGAGTTCGAACAGCAACGGGAAGGGGATGGCGCGATCAATGGCGCGCAGCACCTCGTCGTCCAGCTTGCTGGTCCGCAGGCTGATCCCGAATATTTGAATCTCGCTCACCGCCCGCGTGGCGGCGAGGTTGATGGTCTCGGGCGCCAACTTGAACTTCCAGACGATCTGATCGACCTGGGTGACGAATAGGTCCTTCAGCGCGGTGCTAGCACCGGCGTGCTCATATATCCTCGTCTTGGGCACAACGCGCCCGAAGGCGGCGGCCTTGGGATAGTCGAAGAAGGCAGCGGTCATGCGGGCGCCTCCTCCACCACGAGGAAGGCGATCAGCTCGAAATCGTCGAGCCCGGCGATGGTGTGAACCAACGCCGTGGTCCGCCCGCCGCTGAACAGGCTGTCCAGATCCTTCTCTTCCTTCACCTCAATCATCGAACGGATCGCAGCGCTCAGAAGCGCGGAGCATTGCTCCATCTTCCGGCCATCCTGCGTGCGCTCGTTGAACAGGCGGCAAACCGCCTGGATAGGCTCAGCCCGACCCCGGCAACTCGTGCGGATCAGATCGAGCAGACGCTTCACCTCGGTATGGTCGACGACGATCTCCCCGTCGCGGCCGACATAGACCAGGTAATAGGGGTGCAGGCGGTTCTGCTGGTTGATGTTCACGCTGTCGTAGATGTTCTTCAGCGCGAAGATCACGCCTGGCACGAGCCCGAGCGCCGGCTGCGCCGGCACGACCGCGTGCATGCCGTTGGGCAGATGCTCAAGGTCGCCGTTTTCCTTGATGTGGTTCAGGAGATCCATGCGGAAATCATTGAGACCGAGATCGGTGATCGAGATTCCGGTCCGCACGTCCTCCAACTCGATGACCTCCTCCTGAAGGCGCTTGAGCTGGTCTTTCCGGTAGGCGATGTCGCTGCTCTTGGCCGTGAGCACGTTGTCGTCGCCCGTCGCCGTGACGTCGGCGATCACCATGCGGTTTTCGACGCGCTCCTTGAGGTTGATGTATTCGTCGAGCGAGATGTCCGGCCAGTAGTTGACAAGCTGGATCTCCGCGTTGGGCGATCCGATGCGGTCGATGCGCCCAAAGCGCTGGATGATCCGCACGGGATTCCAGTGGATGTCGTAGTTGATCAGATAGTCGCAGTCCTGAAGGTTCTGGCCTTCGGAGATGCAGTCCGTGCCGATCAGAATGTCGATCTCGCCGGCCTCATGCGGCAGGACCAGGTGCTTCTCCTTCGAACGCGGCGAGAACAGCGTCAGGACCGACTGGAAATCGTAGCCCTTCTTAAGCGTGGTCTTCGGCGCGTCGGAGCCCGTCACCAGGCCGGAGTTGAGCCCGTGGGATTGCAGGAAGGCCGGCGTCAGGTTGGTGTAGAGATACTTCGCCGTGTCGGCGAAGGCCGTGAAGATGAGGACCTTGCGGTTGCCGGGGTTCAGCGGCTCGTCCACCTTACGGGTGATGATGTCCTTGAGGTGCTGAAGCTTGGCGTCGTCGTCGGGACCGACCTTGTCCATCGACGCAATCAGGTCGCGGATCAGTGCGAGGTCGGCCTCCAGGTCATGCTTCCACGACGGCAGGTCCATGTCCGCAAGGCTGATCTGGATCTTCCTGCCGACCGTGAACTCGTCGAGCCCGGTGAGGTCCTCATCGTCGGCATCGAAGCCAGGATCGTCGAGATGATCGGTGACACTCGCCGAGCCGCCGGTCCGTTCGAAGGTCGAAATCGCGTCGAGCGTCTGCGTGATGTTCCCACTCAGCGCACGCAAGGTAAGCCGAAAGGCTTCAACCGAACTTTCCAGCCGCTTGAGCAGATTGGTGGTCATGAGAGCCTGAAGGCTCCGCTCCCGATCCGCCTGGCGCAGCTTGCCGCGCCCGCCCTCGACCTGGGTGTCGTAGATCTCTTCGTATTTGCGCAACCGGCTCGGCAGGATATAGCTGATAGGGGCGTAAACGGCGAGTTTGAGCACCGACAAGTGGCTGAAGATATCATTGAGCCCGAGCACGTCGGGCCGGTGGGTGATCGGGCACTGATGAGACAGCGGCTTTCGGCGCTGCGGGAACTTTCCGATATCCTTCGTGTCGTAGAAGGTCTCGATATGTTTGCGTGATCGGGCGATCGTCACCGCGTCGAGCAGCTCGAAGAAGTCGAACTCGAGCGCCTTGAGGATGGCGGCCGCCGTCCGCTCCGGTGGCGGAAGTTCCGACCAAGCATTGAACGCCTTCTGGGCACGGCGAAATATCTCCTCAACCCCGGTCTTGGTCTTGAGGTGTCGACTGAGGTTTTCGGATTCCCCTTCGTAGGCCAGGGCAAGCTGATTGCGCAGATCGTTGAACCGATTGTTCACCGGCGTCGCTGAGAGCATCAGAACCTTGGTCTTCACGCCGGAGCGGATGACCTTGTTCATCAGCTTCTGGTAGCGTGTCTCCCGGTCCTTGAAGACGTCGTTGTTTCGAAAATTGTGCGACTCGTCGATGACGACGAGGTCATAGTTTCCCCAGTTCACGCGATTCAGCGGTATTCCGAATGAATCTCCCGAAGTACGGGAGAGATCGGTATGACAGAGGACGTCGTAGTTGAAGCGATCCTTGGCGAAGATGTTAGTCGTCAGGTTGGTGTTATAATTCCGCCAGTTGTCAGCGAGCTTCTTCGGACACAGAACCAAGACCGACCGATTGCGCAGCTCGTAGTATTTGATCACCGCCAGCGCAGTGAAGGTTTTTCCGAGGCCGACGCTGTCCGCCAGGATGCAGCCGTTGTGCATCTCCAGCTTGTTGATGATGCCAGTCGCCGCGTCGCGTTGATAGTTGAACAGCTTGTTCCAGACGAGTGTGTCCTTGTAGCCGGTCAGGTCGTTCGGCAGCGCGTCCTGATCGACCTCCTCGAGGAAGTCCTGGAAGATGTTGTAGAGGATGTGGAAGTAAAGCCGCTCAGGGGAGTTTTCCTGGTAGACCGAATCGATATGGTCGCAGATCGCGGCCGTTACGTCGCTGACCTTCTCCTCGTCATTCCAAATTTGGTTGAAGAGCTGAAGATAGACCTGCGTGTGAGCCGCATCGTCGATGCGGCTAACGAAGTTTGAGATCGCGTCACCCTTCTGGTAGCCCAGGTCGACGGCCGTGAAGCCGCTGATCGGCATATAGGCGACGTCGCCGGCATCCGATCCCGCATGGATGAACTGCTGCATCGGGGCCTTGGTCGTGTTCGACCGGAAGCGCACCTTCTTCCGAATCCACTCGGCGCATTCGCGGGCGACCGCACGCTGCGTCAGCTTGTTGCGCAACTGGATCTCGAAATCGGTTCCGTAAAGCCC
>JAGWIL010000556.1 GCA_028866335.1 Rhodospirillales bacterium | reverse complement strand
TATCAAACGCCAGGGAGGATTTGCCCGAGCCGGACAGGCCAGTGATGACGGTGAGCTGCTCACGGGGGATCTGAATGTCGATATTCTTGAGGTTATGCTCGCGCGCGCCCCGCACGGTGATGAACCCCGCGCCCTTCTGTTCAATCGCCATGCTTACCTTAAGTGTTCGTGAAACGTTCTTGCAAGATAAGGGCACAGCGCCCATAAAGCAACGCTGGTCTAGGCGGGCCGGATGCGCTATCCTGGAAGGCAATTTTGAGTTGTAGAGGTTGGTATGGCTGGCAGCGTTAACAAGGTGACGATCGTGGGCAATCTGGGGCGCGACCCGGAAATCCGTAATACGCAATCCGGCATGAAGATCGTGAATCTGGCGGTGGCGACATCCGAGACCTGGAACGACAAGGCCAGCGGTGAACGCAAGGAACAGACCGAGTGGCACCGCATCGTCATTATGAATGATAGGTTGGCGGATGTGGCGGAAAAATATCTTCGCAAGGGTTCCAAGCTTTATATCGAAGGCAAGCTGCAAACCCGGAAATGGACGGACCAATCTGGCCAGGAGCGTTATACGACCGAGATTATGATCGGCCGATTCAACGGCGAACTGGTGCTGCTGGACCGTGCCGGCGGCGGAGCTGGGATGGGCGGCGGCGAGGACTACGCGCCGCGCGCCGCAGCTTCCACCCCAGCGGCAAAACCCGCCGCACGGGCAGTGGGCGGCTGGGATGCCCGCCCCGGCACCGATATGGACGATGAAATTCCGTTCTAAGACCTAGAGTCGGATGATTTTAGATCGAATCACGGGAGTGATCCGCTCTAAAATCTGAATCCGCCTCTAAAACAATGAAGTAGAGGGCGATTCAGACTTTAGGTTCGCTCACAAAATGAGCGAACCTAAAGTCATCGCGCTCTAAGTTTTAAAGCACCGAAAAGAAGAATATCTTTCGTACGGCGAGCAGGCTGGATAATTGTTAATGGCGATTACAGCCGCCGCCACATTCCCACCCCCTTTCACGCACAATTCCAACGACCCACTTCGCCATCTGTGATGCTG
>JAGWIL010000122.1 GCA_028866335.1 Rhodospirillales bacterium | reverse complement strand
TCGCTAAAGCCTTTCCCAATGTCGTTGAAACCGCTGCCGATATGGCTCTGGCCAAGATTATCTCCCGCAGCGTTGAAATCGCCTTGCGCACGGCGGCCATTGGCATTGCAAGCGGCAAGGGCCAAAGGCAGGGCCAGCAGGCACAAACGGGGCAACTTCATCTAAATTTTTCCTTTCTCGCCGCATGTTTGCCTGCCCGGCAGCAGATTTTCAATAGGAACAGGCTGGACATTACCGTGGCGCTTTGGCCTTGTGCAAAATGCGGGGCGTACCCGCTCTGAATAGGTTTACCAAGGAGACCCCGAATGACCATTCCGCGCATTGCCCTGCCAAACGGCATTCAGGTTCCGGCCCTTGGCCAGGGAAGCTGGTATATGGGCGAGGATTCGGCGGCGGCGCGCGGCGAGATCGCGGCGCTGCAAGCGGGCATCGAGCTTGGCATGACACTGATCGACACCGCGGAAATGTACGCCGATGGCGGTTCGGAGGAAGTGGTTGGCCAGGCAATTGCGGGCCAGCGGGACAAGGTTTTTCTTGTCAGCAAGGTGTATCCGCATAATGCTTCGGCCAAGGGTGTGCCGCAGGCATGTACCCGCAGCCTGAAGCGTCTTAAAACAGACAGGATCGATCTTTATCTGCTGCATTGGCGGGGCGCCTACCCGCTGGCGGAAACGGTTGAGGCGTTCGAGCGCCTGCGCGAAGCAGGGCATATTGGTGCCTGGGGCGTATCCAATTGCGATACCTCGGATATGGCGGAGCTGGCCCGGTTGCCGCTTGGGGGGCAATGTGCGGTTAACCAGGTTTTGTATAATCCCGAGGCACGGGGGATCGAGTTCGACCTTATACCCTGGTGCCGGGCGGCTGGGGTGCCGGTTATGGCCTATTCGCCGCTTGGCCAGGCCGGGCGGCTGTTAAAATCCCCGGCGCTGGTGGAAATTGGCAAACGCCACGGGGTTTCCACCGCACAGGTGGCGCTGGCCTGGAGCCTGCGTGATGGCAACACAATCGCCATTCCCAAGGCAAGCTCGCTTGCCCATGTGCGGCAGAACGCCGCGGCGGCGGATATAAAACTGACAGACGAGGATTGCGCGGCGATTGATGCGGCCTTTGCGCCGCCGCGCCGCAAACAGCCCTTGGCGATGTTGTAATCTGGGAGGCAGGTTTGGAGGTCCGGGCGGGAATCGAACCCACATTCACGGATTTGCAGTCCGCTACATCACCACTCTGCCACCGGACCATCTGGCGCGGCCCTATATCCTCGCCTCGGCGGCGGTGGTCAAGCCGTGTTTTGCACGGGCCAAGCGTAACCCGCGCGGGGGCGGTTGAGTTTAGGCTCGCGGGGCCGCTATAAGTACCGCACTTGCGAGATAGAAGGGTTCCATGGCCGATTTGAATGCTTTGGCGGTACAGCGCGGAAATATGGTGGATTCGCAGGTCCGCCCCAACCATGTGCATGACGCGCGGATAATCGCGGCGATGCGCAGGCTACCGCGCGAGGCTTTTGCCGGTGCCAGCCCCCTGGCCTATGCGGATTTGGATTTGCCGCTGGGCGAAGGGCGGTACATGGCCAACCCCATGCTCACGGCGCGCCTTGCGCAATTGGTGCTGGAGATGAATGCCGCGCATGTTCTCGTCATCGGCGCGGGCAGCGGCTATCTGGCGGCTGTGCTGGCCCTGGCGGGGCTTGAGGTTGTGGCGCTTGAGGAAGAGACGCGCCTCACAAATACAGCCCTGGCGACTTATGCGCCGAAGGTGCAGGCGGTTAGCGGGCGGCTGAATGCCGGTTGGCCCTCCGGCAGCCCGTATGATGTTATTATTATTGAGGGGGCGGTGCTGGAAATTCCCGCTACGCTCGCGGCTCAGCTCAGCTCTGGCGGCCGGGTTGTTACCATCCTGGCTGATGATGCCGCGCCCGATGCTTTGGGCCGGGCCGTGGTGGCGCAAGCTGTTGCTGGCGGCTGGTCCACGGTACGGGTGTTTGACTGTACGGCGCATATTTTGCCGCAGTTTATGCCTGCCCCGGCATTTAGTTTCTGATTATGAAGCTAAAATTGCGTCCCCGCGTTTTTTGCTTGCCGGGCGGCGTGCTGGGCGTATTGGCGCTGGGAATCGCGCCAGCTTTGGCAGACCAGCCAGCCACTCTCACGGATGCGCTGGTTGACGCCTATTACAATAACCCCACCTTGCAGCAGCAACGGGCGGTGTTGCGGCAAACCGATGAAGAGGTTCCGGCGGCACTCTCCGGCTGGCGGCCCACGGTAACGTTCCAGGGCCAGTTAGGGCGGGTTACGGGCGTGGAGAAATACGCCACAACCGGGATCAATCCGCTCACTAATCTGCCGGTAACACAGCACACCAGGGTTCCAGAAAACGGCACCTCAAAAGTTGCCCAGCTTACGGTTTCTCAGCCCATTTACACCGGCGGCAAAGTCACCAGCCAGACCCGGCAGGCCAAAAACGATGTGTACGCCGCGCGGGCGCAATTGCTCTCCCAGGAGCAAACGGTTTTATACGGCGTTATTCAAGCTTATGTGGCCGTTGTTACAGACCAGAAACTGCTGGATTTGCAGAATAATAACCAGCAGGTGATGCAGCGCCAGGTGCACGACACCCGCACGCAGTTCAATCTGGGTGAGATCACCATGACCTCCGTGGCGCAGGCGCAGGCTTCGCTTGCTCAGGCGGACCAGCAAGTGAACGTGGCCCAGGGGAATCTTGCAATCGCCCGGGAGAATTTCCGGCAATTGGTGGGGGACTACCCAGCGGCAAACCTGGTGCCGCCGCAACCGCTGGTGTTGCCGGTGGATGGCCAGGCTCAATCTGGCCAGATGGCGCTGAAAAACAACCCAGATGTCATCGCCGCGGAATTCACCGATGCATCAGCCAAGGATGCGGTGAATGTGGCATTCTCCGCCCTTATGCCGCAGCTTTCCCTCCAGGCTTCGGCTTATAATCAGTCTGGCAGCTCCGGCCAGAATATTTTCCAGCGTGGTGCTTCCTTCACCGGGCAGCTTACCGTGCCGCTTTACCAGGGCGGGCAGGAATATTCGGCAATTCGCTCTGCCAGAGCCAAGGAACAGCAGGCTTTCGCGGCGGTTCTGGTGGCGCAGCGCAAGGCTTATGCCAATGCGGCCCAGGCATGGGAGGGCATGACCTCCTCGCGCGGTGCGGTGCTGGCGGCAAATGCGGAGATCAAGGCGAACGCCATCGCCTTGGATGGAACCGAGCGCGAAGAGCTGGTCGGCACCCGCACCACGCTGGATGTGCTCAATGCCCAGCAAAGCCTGCTGAACGCGCAGATTCAGCAGGTACAAAATATCTCGCAAATGGTAAATTATTCGTACAATATCGCTTTGGCTATTGGTCGTCTCACGGCGCGGGACTTAAATCTGCCCGTGCAGGAATATGACGACGAGAAGTATTACGCAGCGGTGGAATTCGCCGGCTTTGGCACGGGTGGCGAGGCAGACCACGATGCCGGACTAGCGCCGGACGGAACGATGCTGAACACGCCATGAGGAGGCACGATGAGCGAAGGTGACGGCATCTCCAACCGCTCTGGCCCGGCAAGCGCTGCCGAGCCATCCATGGAGGAAATTCTGGCTTCCATCAGGCGAATCCTCTCGGAGGAAGAAGCAAGCGGGGCAATTATGCCAGAAGATGAGGAAGAGGTTTTTCTCGATTCCAGTATGCGCGTGCCAGTGCAGGAATTGCACGTGGCGGCTTCCGCTACCGAGCCGCCGGAACCTGAACCATATTTCACCCCTTCACCCCCCGCACCGGTGGAACATTTCACCACTGAACCAAGCCTGGAAACTGCCGAGCCCGCAATGGACGCAGAGCCCGTAGCCCAGGCGGAAAGCGTGGCGGCTGAGCATATGATCGACCTTCCCGCACCTGCCGAGCCGGATTTGGTGCATGTCGAGGAACAGCCAATAGAAGAAGAAAAGGAGCATTACATGGAAGAACAGGTGCAGGCCCCGGCAGGGCTGGTTGATGACCAGGCCGTGTCGGACATCAGCAACTCCATTGGCGCGCTGGTGCGCAGCGTGAGCGCCGAGCGGTCCTCCAGCGTGGGTCGCCCAGGCATCACTATTGAGGATATCGTGCGTGAAGAAGTGAAGCCGGTGCTGAAAGCCTGGTTGGACACGCATTTGCCAACCCTGGTGGAGCGCGTGGTGCGCGCCGAGATCAACCGCGTGATGGACCGCGCGCAGGGCTAACTGATATTTCCATCCATGGCGCGCCCGGCTCCGGGCGCGGAGGTTTTTGTGACGACACTGGATAAGAATTTCGAGCCGGCCTCGGTTGAGGCCCGGCTTTATGCCGGTTGGGAAGCCTCCGGTGCCTTCGCGGCGCAGCCGCAAAGCAACGCCGCCCCCTACACCATCATGATCCCGCCGCCGAATGTAACCGGCAGCCTGCATGTGGGTCATGCCCTCACGATGACTCTGCAGGACATTCTCGTTCGCTACAGGCGGATGCAGGGCAAGGACGTGCTTTGGCAGCCCGGCACGGACCATGCCGGCATCGCCACGCAGATGGTGGTGGAGCGCCTGCTGGATAAGGAAGGCGTTTCCCGTAAACAGCTTGGCCGTGAAACCTTCCTCTCCCGTGTGTGGCAGTGGAAGGCCGAATCCGGCGGCACCATCACCCAGCAGCTTCGCCGCCTCGGTGCCTCGCCGGACTGGGCGCGTGAGCGTTTCACCATGGATGACGGCCTTTCCGTGGCGGTGCGCGAGGTGTTCGTGCGGCTGTTCGAGGAAGGCTTGATCTATCAGGATAAGCGGCTGGTGAACTGGGACACCGCCTTGCAGACCGCGATCTCGGACCTTGAGGTGGAGAACCGCGAAACCAAGGGGAATATGTGGCACATCCGCTATCCCGTAGAGGGCGGCGAGGAGATTATTGTCGCTACCACGCGGCCGGAGACGATGCTGGCGGACACCGCCGTCGCCGTTCACCCGGAAAACGAAAACTACAAGCACCTCATTGGCAATCAGGTCATTCTGCCGCTCACCGAACGCAAAATCCCTATCATCGCGGATGATTACGCAGACCCTGAAAAGGGCACGGGTGCCGTAAAAATAACCCCGGCGCATGATTTTAACGATTTTGAGGTCGGCAAGCGCCACGGCCTCGCCATGCCCTCGATGCTCGACCGCCAGGGCCGCATCACACTGGCGGAGCTGGGCGAGCTGCCAGAATTTGTGCGCGGGCTGGAGGGGCAGGACCGTTTCGCCGCGCGCAAGCTCATCGTCGCGGAGCTGGAGGCGCGCGAGCAACTGGTGGAGGTGAAACCCCACCAGAACATGGTGCCTTATGGCGACCGCTCCGGCACGGTGATTGAACCATTTCTCACCACGCAATGGTATTGCAACGCGCAAGTGCTGGCCCAGCCCGCCATCAAGGCGGTTGAGGAAGG
>JAGWIL010000555.1 GCA_028866335.1 Rhodospirillales bacterium | reverse complement strand
CGATCAACGTGGTTTTACCGGCACCTGACCAGCCGGAGACCGCAAGAATTTTCAACGCGGTTCAGGAGGCCGGGTGTTGCGCGCCAACATGGCGCAGCCCGGCTGTCAGGTAGTCCCAGCCGGTGATCAGGGTGAGGGCCGCGGCCAACCAGAGCAGCACGAAGCCGATCCAGCCCACGGGCAGGCCGCCGAGCCCCAGAAAATGCGCACCCGCATCCCCCAGCAGCAGCAGGCCAAGGGCCACCATCTGCACGCCGGTTTTCCATTTCGCGAGTTTCGTAACGGGCAGCCCAACGCGAATGCCCGCGAGATATTCCCGCAGGCCCGAAACCAGAATTTCCCGCAGCATGATCACGATGGCGGGGTAGATGCCATAGCCCGGCATATGCCCGAACCCCACCAGGCACATCAGCGTCGCGCCGATCAGCAGCTTATCGGCAATCGGGTCCAGCATCCGCCCGAAATCCGATAGCTGGGCCAGCTCGCGGGCCAATTTGCCATCCAGATAATCGGTGATGCCCGCCAAGCTGAACAGCAGCGCCGCGCAGAAATCCGCCCATGGCGCGCCAACAGCCTCCAGCAGCACCAGCAACGGAATGGCGGCGATTCGCGAAAGGGTGAGGATGTTGGGAAGGTCAGTCAGCATTGTGGCGCACCCTAGCGGGGATTTGGCGCGGGCGGAACTGCCAGCGCGGTTTCAATGCGCTCGAACGCCGCCGCGCCTGCAATGCGGCTTGCTTCCTCCAGCGCGCGGAAGGCGGCCAGCAGCTCCTGCCCCAGCGGGGTCAGTTTCGCCCCGCCATGCGCCGCCCCGCCCTTGGCGGTTTCCACCAATGGCTGCTGGAAGGTGGCGTTGAGCGATTCAACCAGGTTCCAGGCGCGTTTATAGCTCATGCCCATGCGCCGCCCCGCTGCGGCGATGGAGCCGGTTTGCGCGATATAATCCAGCAGATCCGCCCGGCCAGGCCCCATGACAACGCCATGCGACCCATTGAGCCGTAGCCGCAGCCGCAGAGGTGAAGACTCCATCATCGGCGCATTCAACCATTTTATGGGTTTGAC
>JAGWIL010000007.1 GCA_028866335.1 Rhodospirillales bacterium | reverse complement strand
GGCAGTATGGCCGCTACGGCTATCGGCGCATCACAGCACTACTGCACCAGGCGGGCGAAGCAGCCCTCAAGGTTCCGGCAACGCACAGCGTTGCGGGAAGGGCTGCGGAGGGTGGGCCGTTAACAAGAAACGCGTGGCGCGCATTTGGCGCAGAGAAGGGCTTAAGGTTCCGCAACGCCACCCGAAGCGGGCACGGCTTTGGCTGAACGAGGCTTCGTGCATTCGGCTCCGCGCTGAGCGCCCCAACCATGTCTGGTCCTATGACTTTGTCGAGGATCGCGCGCATGACGGCCGCAAGATCCGGATGTTGAACATCGTCGACGAATTCACCCGCGAGGCACTGGCAATCCGGGTAGCCCGGCGGGTGAATTCAACCGATGTCATCGATGTTCTCTCCGACCTGTTCATGCTGCGCGGTGTGCCGGGGCATATCCGCTCAGACAACGGGCCCGAGTTCATCGCCAAGACTGTGCAGGCTTGGATCACCGCCGTTGGCGCCCAGACCGCCTATATCACACCAGGAACCCTCCGCTGGCATTCCATCAGCTTTGCTGACGGAACCTTGGCCAGCTCCGCCCGTGGGAGAACGGCTATATCGAGAGCTTCAATGCCCGGCTGCGAGACGAATTCCTCAACGGAGAAGTCTTCTACACCTTGCAGGAGGCCAGGGTTTTGATCGAAGCCTGGCGCCGCCAGTACAACACGATCTGGCCGCACTCATCGCTCGGTTACAGGCCGCCAGCACCAGAGGTATTGATATGGCCGGCGTCGCAATCAGTATTCAAAGACACGGCCTCGTTCAAAGCAGCCATGGTCCAAAACCACCGGATTAACTACATATGAAGTGGACCACTCATCGGGGGCTTGCCACAGTGGTAAATAATATTGGTGAAGGAAAAGTCGAAGTTGTAAAGCGCCATCGAGTGATCTGATAGTGCTGATGCTTCCAATCGTATGTTGTCAGAGTTGTTGGCGGCGTTACGGCGCATATGGAGGAAGTGCACTTCAGCACCCCAAATTTCAGCATCCGATTTTATTAAGAAAGGCTTGTTTTGAAGAAAACTAATGTGGTTCGTAATAACTGGCAAGCCATCGACCGGCGATCCATTTCCAATGTAGCTAATCGCAGCCATAGAAAAGCTGGAAGAAATTTCAAAGATGGAAACGAAAGCAACGGGCATTTTGTCACTAAAAGCCAATATGGCAGATCAAGAAACTCGGGGCGCGATTGCTAATAAAATCAATCAGTCGAAAGGAAACGCGGTTTATGCAAATCTCAAGACACGAGAAGCCTACGAATGGGACGCACATACAGAGCACGTTTGGTAGAAGGTTAATTGAGGATATTTGAAATCTACCATCATGCTCAAGAGTAAGCTGGTTATGGGGCTACGATTTTTTATAACGTGGTTAACAACAATGGGGGGCTTGATAACTGCCAAAACGTTCATCAATGCTTCAAAGCCTTCGGATGGATATACCGCCTTATATGAGCGTGGAAGGCTTGATCTCACCGTAAAGCAGTTGTTGCTGAATAACAAAGATGGCACCCGCTTTTTACAGATGAGGCAATTACGAAAGCAAAAAAACAGACTGGATAGATATGGGTATAAATCAAAACGAGAAAAGATAAACTCTCAGCAACTTGACCCGTCCCACACAACGCGAGACATATGTTCAACTCCGGATCAGATCTCCGTGAAAATCAATCAAGCCGCCTCACAATCGCTCTTTCCTGCCTTCCCGACAAAATTCCAAAAGTACGAAATTTTTCCTGAATTCATGGAATTATCTTAACTGGCACCTGGCGCCGATACCTACGCCGGCCGTGCATAATCACATAACATCAATGCACACGCTCGGCTGGAATAAAGACAAAAACCCCCACCGCACGCACGGCTAATACCCCTGGCTGCGGCCTAACCGGCCAAAAACTTAGCTAAACCCTCATTTTTTCATCCACCCGCCGCAAGGCCAGGCTGCCCATTAGGCGCACAAACTTTTTTATGCCGGTTGACATAACCTCTAGTTGCGAAAAGAATACTTTTCATAACAGTCCATCCATCTACGGCACCCATGCCGGCAGCAGAACGTTAAAAAACACGGATCGGGAACAAGCGAATGGCAACGGTTGTAGACGTCACGCTAACGGGGTCCTTAATCAGCGACCTCACATCGGACAGTAGCGGCACCGCCGGTGTCTACGCCTTGTTCTACGACGACTCTAACCCTCTCACCGCGACCTTGCAGACGCTGTACACGGCCACTGGCACCGCCTCCTCGGAGGCCGTCGTGCCGGTGACAATCAGCGGTACAGATGTCACGGGCGGCAAACTCTATATTCTGGAGCAGAGCGGTACCAATGTGAACACGCTGCCAAGTAGCGTTTCACAAAGCTCGATCCTCTCCATCGACACAACAACCCAAACACTGCCGTTCGCGACGACATACAATGTCGCCATTGATTCCATCGAGCTGGCGCTCACCGGCACGTCGACAGATGCGGGCAACCTGACCTCCGTGGTGGAATACGGGCTGCCGATGAGCATTGATGTGCAATATACCAATAGCTCCGGCACCGTCCTTTCCTCGGCCTCCGTTGGGTATAATATAAGCGGTACCGATATCGCTAATTCTTTGAGCACGGCAGGCGCCACGGTTGCCACCTTCAGCTCCGGCCCCTTGGCGGGCCAGGACCAAAGCGCACTGCCGCCCTCCAACTCCTCCGTGTGGGACAATTACGTCTCCTCTGTCGGCTCCAACACCAGCGGCATAGAACTCTCCGGCTTCTTCAATGGCGCGGAGGATGCAAGCGGCACCTACCATAATGCTGGGTATTTCGATTACACGCTAAGCTGGGTATCAGCTTCCAATGGCGGCACATTCTATCTGGACCCGACGACCATAAGCCAGATTCAGGGTACCATCGAGATCAGCGCCACCGATCTCGAAGGCAGTATCTACCAGACCAATGGTACTGCGACGATCCTTTCGAACGGCACATTGTTCACCACCATGAACACCGGGGATAATAACCAATGGGGCTCGGTGCTGCGGCAATTCCTAGTCGGGTTCAATGCAGGCTATTACGGCTCCACCGGCATCCCCGTGAACTCGCAGGTTACCACCGCGGTCGATCTCAATAAGAGTTATAACTGGGATCCTACCTACGCGTTCGGCAAAAGCCTGGCCTCCTCCGACGCCAACATGACGTATAATTCCTATGCGAAGGTGATCACCGACAATTCAAATTCCTACGGTTTCGGCTATTCAGACGCCGAAACCGCCGCCTATACTTCCGGCGGGCCGCTCATCTCCTTGTACGACACCGCGACAAGCGCCGATGTTTCCACCATCGGCCTCACCATCTTTGCCAATGGCGAAACCCCAACGGGTTACACCCCCCCCACGATCGGCAATATCGCAACTGTTTCCGGCACTTACGCGGCCGCCACCGGAACCAGCGGCAACAACATCGTTCTGGATTTCGCAACCAGCGAAAAAACCAATGCCGGCGTGGAGCTGAACCCGAACGCCACCATCGTCCTGAGCATCCTCACTTCAGACACGGGCGGCACACCAACTTTCACCAACGTCACGCTTGCCGGCGATCTGTGGCAGCAATGGAACATCGAAGAATCCAACGGCACCTATACCGCGGTGGCCTCCGGCATCACGCAATCAACCGGCGAGATGCAGATCAACGACCTGCCGATGAACAGCGATGGGGGCGTATCCTGGTATCAGGTGACCGAGGAAAACGCCAATAGCAGCAAAACCTTCAATCTTTATCTCACCTCGGCCCGCGAGACGGTAACGATTGCCAGCACAGCCACCGGCACGGCGATCGGCGCCACCATCGACAATGCCACCATTTCCGGCGGCACCATCACGGTTGGCACGCTCGCCGGCGCCACGCTCTCCAGCAGCGACATCACCGGCGCCACGATTCTCATAGACAATGCCGCGGGTGTAACCAACGTTTCCGGCGGTACGATAACAAGCGGCTTCATTCAAACGGGCAACCTGACCTCCGGGTCGCTCGATAATGCCGCCATCAACGGCACCATCAACCATTACGGTATCGACAACGGATCTTTAACTAGCGGTACGCTGACAGAGGGCACTTTCACCGGTGGCGGATATAGTGCCGCATCTTTCCAGAGCTTGATCAATTCCGAAACATTTGGTGGCGGCACCATCCAGAGCGCGAATTATTCGGGCTATGTGATCAGCGGCGGCACCACAGTCGTCAACTCCCAAACCAACGAGACTAGCATCTCCAACGCCACGCTTACCGGCGCCACGCTAACTGGCGCAGATATCTCGTCTGGCACCATCGGCAACGAAACCGTTACGCTATCAAATATTGCAGACACCACGGTAACAGGCGGCACCGTCGTCAGCCAAGCCTATATCGAAAACACCGCTTACGGAACGCAGTCCACCTCCGCCGCGGTCGATGGCCTTGGTACGGTGGAGGGCACCAGCGGCACCACCCCGCCGCAATATGTCAACAGCCTAACCTATGTCCTGTCCGGCAGCGATGGCGGGGCCAGCAATGCGGCGCTGGTCTCTGAAATCACCGCCACAAGCGTTGTCTCCAACCTGGATGTGCCGGACGCGCCCGTGGTCGGCACGCTGAGCGCGGGAAGCTTCTCCGCCCTGAGCGGCCAGACACTCCAAGTTTCCAATACGATCACGACCAGCGCTGAAAGCCTCGAATTCGCCTGGACCGGCGACAATAATTCCACATCCCTCACAAGTTCCTGGATCTCCGGCTACACCAACAAGGTCAATGGTAATGATTTCGCCGTCATTACAGTCTCCGAGAATGGCTCTGTGGTCACGCACGTCACCGCCACGGCCAATGTGGAGGGGGATTGGAAAACTGAAACGCTGATCAGCCTCGACCCCGGCACCTACAGCATCACGATGCAGGATTACCAGAGCGTCGGCGGCCTCGGTTCCACACTGACCCCCGAAAGCAACGCACTCGTGCTTGTGGAACAAGGTACGCCCTGTTTCTGCCCCGGCACGCGCATCCTTACCGAAACCGGCGAGGTGAATGTCGAAACTCTCACAATTGGTAATAAAGTGAAAACGCTTGCGGGTGCCTTCAGGCCGGTCAAATGGATCGGCCGCCGCAGCTATCTTGGCACCTTCGCCGCCGCTAACCGCAATGTCTGGCCCATCCGCATCGCGGCCGGAGCCTTGGGTGAAAACCTTCCCGCGCGCGACCTGCATGTATCGCCGGAACATGCGATGTATCTCGACAAGCATCTGGTGCAGGCAAAGCATCTGGTGAATGGCCGCAATATCACGGCTCTGGAAGGCTGCGAGCGGATCGACTACATCCATGTCGAGCTGGACACGCATGATGTGATCTTCGCCGAAGGTGCCGCCACGGAAAGCTTCATAGATTGCGGCAGCCGCGGCAGTTTCCATAATGCTGAAGAATTCGCAGCCCTGTATCCACACGATAAATCCGCGCGGTGGCAATTCTGCGCGCCGATGCTAGAGGGTGGGCGTAAGCTCGCCGCCATCCAGCGCCGCATCCTCGTCCGTGCCACGCCCAGTCTTGCACCGCAAAGCGAGGTGCAAGGCTTTATCGACGAAGCCACGCGGGACTTCGTACGCGGCTGGGCCTGGTGCAAAGGCAACGCCCAGGATACCGTGGAGCTGGAAGTGCTGGATAACGGCACGCTCATCGACACCGTCCTCGCCAATGAATTCCGTGCCGATCTCGCGGAGGCTGGCATCGGCAATGGCTGGCACGGCTTCTATATCCCGCTCACCCCCGCGCTGGATGCAAGCAAGCCCCACAGCCTCCTCGTCCGTGGCAGGGGCTGCAGCACCGCGCTGGCGGGCTCCCCGGCACTCATCCCGCCTGTCACAGGCATCGATACAAAGCTGGTGCAAAGCCTGCGCGCGCAGCTCGGCACCGCCATGGCGCGGGCGGGAAGTGCGGCGGAAGCCCGCGCACTCCTCTCCATGCTGACGGAAGAAGCCGAACAGCTGAAGCAGCACTATACCAGCCTATTGCAAGCGGCCGGAAAGCTGCGCCAGCAGCGCGGCACCCGGGCGAAATTGGCGACGCGGCGCGCCTTGGTCATCGACGATGCTTGGCCCCGCCCGGACCGCAACGCCGGTGCCCAGGCCATCCTCTCCCATATGCAGGCCTTGCAAAAGCTCGGCTGGCACATCTCCTTCACCGCCAAGACCGGGGCAGCGCCTGACGAAACCGCCATCGCCCTGCTGGAGGCGCGGAACATCACCTGCCTCGCCTCGCCCGCCATCGGCTCGGTGGAGGAAGCTCTGTCCCGCCAGGCCGGGCAGTTCGAGTTGGTTTATCTGCACCGCGTCTCGGTGGCCGCGCCTTATATGAGCCTGCTGCGGTATTACCAGCCTCGGGCGCGCATCCTCTATAGCGTCGCGGACCTGCATCATCTGCGCCTCGCCCGGCAGGGTGCGGTGCAGGACAGGCCGGAGCTGACCCGCGCAGCCCAGCGCGTGCGTCAGCAGGAGCTGGCAATGATGCTCCATGCGGACGCCGTTATCACCCATTCCCCGGCCGAGGCGTCGCTGCTAGCGGCGGCGGGCATCGGCGCGGACAAGCTTCACATTGTGCCGTGGGCGGTTCCGCCCCTCGCCAAAAACCCAGCTCAGGAACAGCGGCACGGCCTGCTCTTTGTCGGCAATTTCGCGCATGAGCCGAATCTCGATGGGCTGGACTGGCTGGCCGAGCACGTGATGCCGCTGGTGCACGAAACATTGCCGGACATGCGGCTCCGCGTCGCCGGCAGTTTCATCCCCGCGGACATGGCCAAGCGCCTCACCGCGCGCGGTGTGGAACTGCACGGCCATGTTCCGGATCTCGCACCGCTCTATGCCGGGGCTAGGCTGGCGGTCGCCCCGCTGCGCTTCGGCGCCGGGGTTAAGGGCAAGGTTCTGGAAGCCTGGGCGCATGGCCTGCCTTGTGTGATGACACCGGTAGCGGCCGAAGGCCTGCCCCGCCCCGCCGCCCTGGCCAGCGCAATCGCCGCTGATGCGCCGGGCTTTGCCGCCGCCATCATCGCGCTATACGGGGATGCACGGCAGCACAGCGCCCATGTTACCGCCGGGCGTGCGCTGCTGCGCGGGCAATTCTCGCAAAAAGCGGTGCAAAGCGCCCTCGCCTTGGTTCTGCGGCCAGCCTCGTACACAACGGCGCTGCAATCTCTCCCCCGGCGCACGGTGTAAGAAACAGCCACCGAAACAGCACAAGTTTTTGGTGTCGTTTTTTGAAAATATGTTTTCATTTGTTATCACTTTCGACGGACACTGCCAGGGTCTTGACCCGGCAAGCCCCCACAGCACCAGGCGCATCCGCCTCAGCCACAATCCGCAGCTTCTCATCATCACGCCACCGCCGGTGGTGCTCAATGCCCGTGACAATCTCCATCCGTCCTTAATGACGATCTTAAAAACGTACTTATGGACGGTCGTTACAAACCTCAGAAGGCGGCACTCGCCAGGCGGATACGAATTTTATGGGTTTGGGTTATTTCAGGCGGTGGTGATGTAACTTCGCATCGAGTCGACCTCGAACTGTGCTTCTTCGATCTGCGCCTTGACCACATCGCCGATGCTGACCAGGCCTTGTAGCGCGCCATCAACGAGAACCGGCAGATGGCGGCAGCGCTGGTTGGTCATCAGCCGCATGGCGTCGAGGATGGTGTCGTCGGGCGAGCAGTGCACGACGAATTGTGTCATCAGGTGTTCGGCGGTCTCGTGCGTAATCGCGCCTCCGAGCTTGCCGATAAAGCGTGTGATGTCTCGCTCGGAGAGCATGCCTACGACTGTGCCGTGCTCATCGACCACCGGAGCGGCGCCGATCCGGTTTGTGGTAAGAAAATTTGCGACATCGGGAATGGTTTGATGCTTCGTCAATACGGCAACTCCCCATCCCTTCTGGTTTAATATTTGCCGAATGGTTGTGGCCATGAATATTCCTCCAGGCTTCTTGGTGTTTCCCCTTAAGCATCTGTGGACGTTTCTTCGCTCTCCGGCCCGGGCGAAGCCGGCCCTGCCGGGATACCGGGCATTAATAATAGCGCATTAAGGGCGCGAAAGGAACTATGCGTTGCGACAGGGCAGAAATAGCCCTACCCGTGGCCGACAGTTATCCTGATCAGCGCGATTACGGGTGCCGGATAGGCGCCTAGCGCCAGCAACAGCACAAGGAGAACGGCAATCACCGCATTGCCGAACCAGGGCACCGCGGCGGCGGACAGGTGGGTGGTAGGCTGGGCGGGCACCGGCATTGCCATCGCAACCAGCACGCGCAAGTAGTAATAAAGGCCGATCACGCTGCCGAGCACGAGGGCTGCCACCGGCCAGAATAATCCAGCACCGACGCCAGAGACGATGAGGTAGAATTTGCCGATAAAGCCCATTGTCGGCGGCAGGCCGGCGAGCGAGAGCAGCATAAAGGCGAGGCTGCCCGCAAGGAACGGGCGGGTGCGGAAGAGGCCGCGATAATCCTCGATCTGGTCGGCGTCGCGCCGGGAGCCAGGTACGGTGAGCAGGCCGACAATGCCGAAGGCGCCGAGGCTGGTAACCGCGTAGGCAGCGAGATAATAGGCCGCCGCCTCAAGCCCCAAGGACCCCGCGGCAAGAAAAGCGACCAGCAGATAGCCGAGATGGGCAATAGAGGAGTAGGCGAGCAGGCGCTTTACGTTGTTCTGTAGCAGCGCGAGCAGATTGCCGCCGAGCATGGACAGGATCGCGATCGCGGTAAGACCAGCGCGTAGCGAGGTGTCGGGTAGGCCTTCAGCGAGGATAAAATAGCGCAGGATCACCGCGAACACAGCGATCTTTGAGACTACCGCGACAAAGCCCGCGATTGGTGCGGGGGCTGCCTCATAGATGTCAGGTGTCCACATATGGAATGGCACCAACGAGAGCTTGAAGCCGACACCGGTGAGGATCATGGCGACGCCGACTAGCCGATAGAGATCATGCGGGTCTCCTGCCTGGGCAAGCGTGCCGATGCGGGCGAACGACATGTTGCCCAGATCGGCATAGATCAGCGCCATGCCGAACAGAAGGAAGGCGGAGGAGGCACCGCCAAGGATGAGATATTTGATGCCAGCCTCAGCGGCTTCCTCGTGCGGGCTCGCATAGGAGATCAGGCCGATCAGCGCGATGCTGAGTGTCTCGAGGCCAAGGAAGAAGGAGGCGAAGTGTACGCTCGCCGGCAACACGGCGGCGCCGAGGGTGGCCGTTAGCAAAAGGAGATAATATTCCTCGCGCGGGCTCCCTCCTGGCCAGTCCAGATAAGCGTAGGAGAGGATGGCGACAATCAACGCTGAGCCGAGCACAAGTCCTGCGTAGAAGATCGCGGTGCCGTCGACGACGAAAAGCGGCGTAACCGGGGTAGGCGATGCGGGTGCCGCGAACGGCAGTGCGATGCAGCAAAGCAGCAGGCCAAAAATGGTCGACAGCGCGGTGAGGTGATGGTTGCGGTGGATTGCGATCAGCAGCATCACCACGATTGTCAGCCCGCCGAGCAGGGTAAAGGGCGCGAAAGCCATGAAAGCCGCCGGGCTCATCATGGCGCTTCCGCGAGCAGTTGAGGTGCGGGCGAGGACGGCGCGCCGGCATGTTGCAGCACTGCCAGCCCTGGCGCCACCTGGTGAAAAACTGGCTGCGGATAGAGGCCGAGTCCGATGATCGCGAGCACCAGCACTACCATCACCGCGAGATGTGGTGCTGTAAGGTCCACGATGCCGGGGTGAGGCTCCGCCTTGCCGTGGAAGGCCCGCTGCACCAGCAGCAGCGCGTAGGCAGCCGCCGCGACCAGGCCGGCGGTGGCGATTACAGTGAAGAATACGCTCACGCTGAAGCTACCGAGCAGGATCAGGAACTCGCCGATGAAGTTGCCGAGCAAGGGCAGTCCGAGTGAAGCGATTGCGAAGAACATCGCGAACGCTGAAAGCCGCGGGAGTGAGCCCCATAGCCCGCCCATGAGCCGCATGTCGCGGGTGTGAATGCGCTCCTGCAGGGCGCCGACTAGAACAAAGAGCGCGCCGGTGCTGATGCCGTGCGCCAGCATTTGCACGACCACCCCCTGGAGTGCCAGCGTGTTCCAGGCGAACACGCCGAGCAACACGAAGCCCATATGGCTGATGCTGCTATAGGCGACCAGCCGTTTCATGTCGTTCTGGCCGTAAGCGAGCAGCGCCCCGTAGAGGATGCTGATCACCGCGAGCGCCATCGCGACCGGCGCGAAGGCATGGGCGGCATCGGGGAATAACGGCACCGTGAAGCGGAGCAGGCCATAGGCGCCGGTTTTCAGCAATATGCCGGCGAGCAGGACGGAGCCCGCGGTTGGCGCCTCGGTATGGGCATCTGGCAGCCAGGTGTGAAATGGCACCGCCGGCAGCTTGACCGCGAAGGCGATGAAAAAGCCCAGCATCAGCCAGAAGCTAGTGGCGGGGCTCATTTTAGTGCCGAGCAGGGCCAGGTAGTCGAAGGTGAAGTGGCCGGTTGTCTGCTGGTGAACGAATACCAGCACCAGAATCGCCACCAGCATGATCAGGCCGCTGCCTTGGGTGAAGATAAAAAATTTGATGGCCGCGTAGAAGCGATGCTCGTGGCCCCACAGCGCGATCAGGAAATACATAGGCACCAGCATCAGTTCCCAGAAGAAGAAAAAGAGGAACAGATCGAGCGCCAGGAACACGCCGATGACGCCCGTGGTGGCCCACAGCAGGTTGGCGTGAAACAGGCCCACCCGGTCGGTGATCTCGGTCCGGGAGATTACGACTGAGACGAGACTGAGAATGAGCGTGAGCAGGATGAGGACCAGGCTCAACCCGTCAAGATTTAGCTCGAAGGAAATGCCGAGCTGCGGGATCCAGGGCAGGTCCAAACTCGTGATCCAGGCGGCATCTCTGGAGGTCGTGGCGGGGCCGATCAGGGTCAATGCCAGCAGGAGGTCGATGGTGAGCACGAGAAGCGAGATCCAGCGTGGCCAATCGGGATGCCGCGCGCCCGCCGCCCAGGCGATACCGCCGCCAACGGCCGGTATCAGGAGGAGCCAGAGCAAAATCATCGCAGCACCGCAATCGCGATCAGCGAAATCGAACCGATGGCGAGGCCGGCGGTGTACCAGCGCACGCGCCCGTTTTGCGTTCGTCGCACCTGCTGATGAAGCGCCTGCGTCATCCATACGGCGCCGTCGTAAATGCTATCGACGAAATCATCGGCATTGACCCGCGCCACCCACAGCACCGGGCGCACCAGCAGATGATCGTAGAGCCAGTCAAAGCCTGCGGCGGCGTGCCAGAAGCGCCAGAGAGGCGTTTTTGCTGGCACCCGCGTGGGGCGCCAAAAGAACACTGCGGCCAGTGCGATGCCAAGCAGTCCGGCGAGGCTCGCGAGTAACAGCGGCTTTATGTCGGTGACTGCAGTGGTCGTCGGCAGCACGGGGGCGAGGAGGTTCGAGAGCAGCGTGACGTGCCCGAAGGCGGGCGGCAGCTCGATAAGCCCGCTCAGCACAGAGAGCACAGACAGCACGCTGAGCGGCAGGATGACGCGCCAGCCATAACGGCCGCTCACATGCGTATGTTCCTCGCCGAAAAAGGCGATGAACACGGCGCGAAAAATATAGAGTCCGGTAATGAAAGCGCCCAACACGCCGGCACCCCACAGCACGCGCCCGCTGGTTCCACCCGCCCAGGCACCGGACAGAATGGCCTCCTTACTATAAAAACCAGCCGTGACCAGTGGCAATGCGGCGAGTGCTGCGCTGCCGATGAGGAAGCTCCAAAAGGCGACTGGCAAGCGCCGCGCGAGCCCGCCCATTTTAAAAATATCCTGCTCATGATGAACGCGCATTGTGACGGCGCCAGCGGACAGGAAGAGCAGTGCTTTGAAGAAAGCGTGGGTTACCAAGTGAAATAGCGCGGCGCTCCAGGCGCCGACGCCCAAGGCCAGGAACATGTAGCCGATCTGGCTCATGGTTGAATAAGCAAGGATGCGCTTGATATCGTTCTGGGCAAGTGCGCTGAAGCCGGCAAGCAGCAATGTCGCCCCGCCGATGATGCCGACACTCAGCAGTGCTGCGGGGGCCAGCAGAAACAGCGCATGGGTGCGGGCGATGAGATAGACCCCGGCGGTGACCATCGTTGCCGCGTGGATGAGTGCGCTCACCGGTGTGGGGCCGGCCATCGCATCGGGCAGCCAGGTTTGCAACGGCAACTGCGCGGATTTGCCGACCGCGCCGCCGAGGAGAAGAAACGCGGCCAGCGTTGCGATAGGAGAGCCCGCCTGCCAGCTATGCGTGGCGTTCGTCATGGCGCCCGCTATGCCGAGCGTGCCGAGTTGGCTTGCGATCAGCAGCAGCCCGATCAGAAGTGCCGTATCGCCGATGCGTGTGACGATGAAAGCCTTGCGCGCGGCGAGGCCATTGGCGGGGTCGCGCCACCAAAAGCCGATCAGCAGATAGGAGCAGAGCCCGACGCCTTCCCAACCGGCGTAGAGGGCGAGGAAATCATCTGCCAGCACCAGCAGGAGCATCGCGGCGACGAACAGATTGAGATAAGCGAAGAACCGGCCATAGCCTTCCTCGCCTTCCATGAACTCCGTTGAGAACAGATGGATGAAGAAGCCGACGCCGGTAATGACCAGCATCATCACCAGGGAGAGCGGATCGAGACGCAGGCCGATATCCACCGAGACGCCGCTGACAGCGAACCAGTGCCATAGCGTTTGCTGATAGGCGGAACCCGCAGGCTGGTGGAGCACGAAACCGGCGGCGATGGTGAAGGCGATGACGGCGGCGAACCCAACCGAGAGCGTGCCGATCGCCGCCTCGAAACGGGTGGAAATCCGACCGGCGCCCAGCATTAGTATGACCGAGCCGAGCAGCGGAAGGGCGGGGACCAGCCAGAGGAGTTCGCTCATTGCCTATCCCCTCAGACGATCGCCGGCATCGGCATCGAGTGTGGTAATTCGCCGGTGCATCAGCAGGATTAGTGCCAGCCCGACGGAAACCTCGGTTGCGGCGAATGTGAGCACGAGGATGAACATGATCTGCCCGTCCGGCGCCGCCCAGCGTGCGCCGGCAACGATGAAGGCGATGCCGGCTGCGTTGAGCATAACTTCGAGCGACATCAGCATGAACAGGAGGTTGCGCCGGATGAGAACACCAGCGAGTCCGAGGGCGAACAAGAGTGCTGCGAGCAGCAGGCCGTGATCGAGCGGGACCGTTGCCATGGCTCTAATTCTCCCGCATGACCGCGCGCCCGAGATGGAACGCGGCGACCAGCCCGGCCAACAGAAGGAAAGAAGCGATTTCGACCGCGAGCATATAGGGCCCGACCAGCGCGATGCCGACCGCCTGTGCGCCGATCAGTGTGCCCGCGGGATGGGTGAGGCCGCCGGTTGCAGCGAGCGAGCCGAGCTCGGCCGCGAGCAGCAGGGCAAGTATCGATGGGCCGATCCAGGTTGATGGTTTCAGCCAGGTGCTTTCAAGCGCCGCCGCCGTTTCGCCGATGTTCAGCATCATGATCACAAAAACAAAAAGTACCATGATAGCACCGGCATAGATGATGACCTCCAGGGCGGCCGCGAATGGTGCGCCGAGGACGAAGAAAACCAGTGCCGCTGCAAGCAAGGAGACTGTGAGATAGAGCAGGGCGTGCACCGCCGAGGTGCGCGTGATCATCATCATGGTGGCGAGTACTGCGACCATCGCCGAGATTTCGAATGTGGTGTTCATGGCATTAGGCCGCGTATATCGATCGGCTTGCGTTCGTTCTCGGCCTCGCCCTTGGCCTTGCCCGAAATCGCGAGGCCGGCGACGCGATAGAAATTATAATCCGGATATTTACCCGTACCGCTGATCAGTAGATCTTCTTTTTCATAGACGAGATTCTGGCGATTATATTCGCTCATCTCAAAATCTGGCGTGAGTTGGATCGCGTAGGTCGGGCAAGCTTCCTCGCAGAAGCCGCAAAAGATGCAGCGAGAGAAGTTGATGCGGAAAAACTCCGGGTACCAGCGTCCTTCATCTTCTGTTTTTTGCAGGCTGATGCAGTCAACCGGACAGGCGACCGAACAGAGATTACAGGAAACGCAACGCTCTTCGCCATCGGGATCGCGGGTGAGTATAATCCGGCCGCGCGTGCGCGGCGCGAGATAGGGCATTTGTTCGGGGTACTGAACCGTGATGTTGCGCTGAAACAGATGCAGGAAGGTGTACCAGAGCGTACGCAGCGAACTAAGCATAACCTCCTCCTCTGTTATGATGCTGATCCGGACAGCATCACGGCGCCGGTGACCAAAATGTTGAGCAGCGTGAGCGGCAGCAGCAGCTTCCAGCCGAATGCCATGAATTGGTCGTAGCGCGGACGGGGCAGGGCGGCGCGCAACAGGATAAAAAAGGCAATGAGCAAACCGGTCTTGATGCCAAACCACAGCACCGGCGGCAGGACCGGCCCGTACCAGCCGCCCAGGAATAGTACCGTCGTCATCGCGGAGACCAGCATGATGCCGATATATTCGCCGATGAAGAACATGCCAAACTTCATGCCCGAATATTCGGTATGGAAGCCGGCGCCCAGCTCGCTCTCGCCTTCGGGGAGGTCGAACGGGAGCCGATGCGTTTCCGCAATGCCGCCCAGGAAGAAGACGATGAAACCGAGGAACTGGGGCACCACGAACCACAGGTGCTGCTGGCTATGGACCACATCGGTAAGGTTGAACGAGCCGGTGAGCATCACCACGCCAACCAGAGAGAGGCCCATGAACACCTCGTAGCTAACCATTTGTGCCGCGGCGCGCATGCCGCCCAGGAGCGAGAATTTGTTGTTCGACGACCAGCCCGCTAGCACCACCGAATAGACACCGAGCCCACTCATGGCGAGGAAGAAGAGCAGGCCGACGTTAAGGTTGCCGATGATGCCGATGACCGGCGTGGCCGGGATGGCAGCTAACGCCAGCAGGACCGTGATCATCGCGATTGCGGGTGCCAGAAGGAAAATCCCGGCATCGGCGAAAGGGGGGATCCAGTCCTGCTTGAACAGAAGCTTGATACCGTCGGCGACGACCTGCAGTATACCGAATGGTCCCACGCGGTTGGGACCGTAACGGTCCTGCCAGAAGCCGAGTAGCCGCCGTTCTACCCAGGTGAGCAATGCTGCCATCACCAGCGCGAAGGCGAGGCCGAGAATAATGTTGAGCAGTCCCGCGGTGATGTCGTTGGGAGGGGTCATGATGCGCCCGGCTCTGCTCTGGCAATGCGGATCCACGCCGGCAGCATGTGGGCTTTGGCGGCCAGGCCCGAGATCCCGGCGACGCCGCATGGCAGCTCAGGGTGAATTTCGAGCGCCAGATGTTGGTGTTCACCATCCACCTCGAACGTGAGCATTTGGCCCGCTGCGGCACCGATGAGCGCTGCATCTTCGCCGTTGAGGGCGAGCGCGGGTGCGGCAATGCGTTCACGGATGGGGGCGGCGCGGGCGCTTTGTTCGTCATCGCCAAAGACGCGGGGCAATATGACCGCCTGCCATAAACCCTGGCGGGGGGCGAAACTTTCGGGAATGGCGGTGTAATATGGCAAGGTTGCGTCCGGGCGGGCGTCCAGCAGCCTGATGCCAGGGTCGCCGCCATCGAGCGCGCCGCCGATCTCGGTCTGAAATTTATTAACAGACTGCACCGAATTCCAGGACGGCGCCCAGAAGAATGGCATTAAAGCCGGCGGCACCTTGTTGTAATTGCCTTCCATGGTGGTGCTGAAGGGCGAATCCATGCTGACCGGCGGCTTTGGCTCCTTAACGTTGCGGTCCGCATGCATTGCCGTGCGCCCGGAAAAGCGGTGTGGTTCACTGGGGATTTTTGAACCGGCGAGGCGCAGTGACGCCGGCGGCGCGACGCTTGGCAGCTTTGCGAAGCACGGCAGTGCGGCGGCCAGGGCGGCAAGAATGTCATCCTCCGCCGCCCAGCCTGTATGCGCATGGCTGCCGGGGGTGCTGCCTGCCTCGCTTAGCCAGCGCCAGGCAGCACTGATATCGTTTTCGGCGTAGATTGACTGATAGAAACGTTGCGCTCGGCCTTCGCTGCTGATCAGCGAGCCGCCGGATTCGACGAAACTTGCGGCTGGAAGCACGAGATCGGCACGTTGGGTGGTCAAGCTCTCGCTATGGTCGAGTACTACGAGTTTCGCCGCACCGAAGGCTGCCGCGCCCGCCCGCCGGGACAGGTCATTCTCAAGCACGATGACCAGAGCGGCAGGCTCGGCCAGTGCTGCCTCGAAGCCTGGCTGGCCATCGGCCATCATCGCCAGGCCGAGGCTGTTGCATTCGGGAACATTCAGCATCAGGGCGGCAGATTTGCCGCGCGTCCGAAGTGCCAAAGCGATGTTGGCGGCGGCTTGGATGACGCTGTCCTCGCCGGCCTCGGTGCCGGAGACGATCAGCGGGCGTTCGGCGACCAGCAGCGCCGCCGCGATTGTCTCGGCCTGCGTTGCGAGATCGGTGGTCAATCCGGCAACCGCGGGTGAAGCGGGGTCGATGCACGCTGCCACCGCGAAGCCCAGCCGCGCGACATCAGCCGGGGCGGCGCGCAAGGTTGCGCACGCGATATCGTCAAGTCGGGTTGCCGCCGGTGTGGCGATGAAGAGCGGGCTTCGCGTCTCGCCGGCGAGTAGGCGCACGCCGGCATCCTGCCAATGCGGCACATTCATCTGATCGGCGAGGTCAAAACCGGCTTTGCGCACGGCCTGGCGAAGCGCCAGCGCGGCTAGCGGCGCGGCATTTGGCAGGTCTGAGCCCAGGACCAGAGCGGCATCAGCCTGCGCGGCGTCGTGCAAACTTGGCACATGCACCGCGCCGGAGCTAAGGATGGCTGCAATCAGGCGTAGCATGCTGTCTTCGCGCGTGCTGAGTCCGGGATAGAAATTCTCTGCCCCGACCAGGCTGCGGAGCGCAAAATTGGCCTCGAGCGACGCCCGTGGCGAGCCGATGCCGACTATCCGGCCGTCAGCCTGCAACAAAGCGCCGAATTGCGCTCCGGCATCGTCGCGGCTGATCGAGATTTGCGTGCCATCAGTGCCGCGTGCCAGCGGCGTGCGAAGGCGGCCCGGCGCGTTGACAAAGCCATAGCCAAAGCGGCCGCGGTCACACAGAAAATAACCGTTCACTGACCCGTTATAGCGGTTGACGATGCGCCGAACTTCGCCGGCGCGTTCATTCACGGTGGTGTTGCAGCCAAGCCCGCATCCCGTGCAAATCGAGGGTGCGCCGCGCATATCCCATTTGCGCGCGTAACGCGCCGAGAAGGGTTTGTCGGTGAACACGCCGGTCGGGCAGATCTCGATCAGATTGCCGCTGAATTCACTCTCCAAGGTGCCATCCTCGTAGCGACCGAAATAGACGTGATCATGCGCGGCGAATACGTCCAGATCGCGCCCGCCGGCATAGTCGCGATAGAAGCGCGTGCAGCGATAGCAGGCGATGCAGCGATTCATTTCGTGCTTGATGAAAGGCCCAAGATTTTGATTACGATGGGTGCGCTTGCTGAAGCGGTAGCTCCGGTAGGCGTGCCCGGTCATCATCGTCATGTCCTGCAGATGGCATTCGCCGCCTTCCTCGCAGACCGGGCAATCATGCGGGTGGTTGATCATTAGCCATTCGATGATGCAGGCGCGGAATTCCGTTGATTCCGGGTCGGCGAGCGAATAGCGCGCGCCTTCGGTGAGGGAGGTCATGCAGGCCATGACCATCTGCCCGGTTTTGTCGTCCTCATTGGCATATTGCTTGACCGCGCATTGCCGACACGCGCCGACGGAGCCCAAGGCCGGGTGCCAGCAGAAATAGGGAAGATCGAGCCCAGCGCCGAGGCAGGCCTGTAGCAGGTTCTCCTCCGGCTTGGCGGTATATTCCTTGCCATCAACCAGGAATTTGGTCATGCCCAGTGCTCCTCGGTATCATGCCAGGGACAGCATTTTTCACGAATATGCTGTTCAAATTCGGCGCGAAAATATTTCAATCCGCTGGCCAGCGGCTGCATCGCGCCGGGCGCCAGGTCGCAGAAGGTGCAGTTGGGACCGAGGAATTTAACATGCCGGGCGAGCGTGTCGAGATCATCCATATAACCCTCGCCAGCTTCAATCGCGGCCAGAATCCGTTCCACCCAGGGCAGGCCGTCGCGGCAGGGTGTACAGAAGCCGCATGATTCCTGGGCGAAGAAATGTTCGAGGTTGCGCAGCATGCCGACCGGGCAGCGCCGATTATCAAGCACCGTGATGTTGCCGGTGCCGACCGAGCTGCCGACGCTCTGCACCGAGGTGAAATCCATCGCGACATCAAAATCATCGCGCATGATGAAGGAGGTGGAGGCGCCGCCCGGGAGCACCGCCCGGCATTCATAGCCCTCTTTCATGCCGCCGGCATGTTCCTCAAGGAGTTCAACCAGCGTGGTGCCGAGCGGCAATTCCCACAACCCCGGCCGTTTTACCCGGCCGCTCATGCCGTAGAGTTTGGTGCCGCCGTCAGCGCCAAGGCTGAGGCTGAGAAACCAGTCAGCGCCGCGTTCGATAATATGCGGCACATTGCATAAGGTCTCGACATTATTGACAACACTGGGCTTGCCCCAGAGCCCGCTTTGCGCCGAGCGCGGCGGCCGTGAGCGCGGGATCGGGCGGCGGCCTTCAAGGGCTGTGAGCAGGGAGCTTGATTCGCCGCAAATATAGCGCCCGCCGCTGGCATGAACATAAATGGTGAGCCCGAAGCCGGAGCCGAGTATGTTGGCACCGAGATAGCCCTTGGCCTCGGCCTCGGCCGCCGCGCGGTTCAGCCGGTCGATCGAGAGCACATATTCGCCGCGCACGAAAATATAAGCGATGCTGGCCTGGATCGCGAAGGCGCTGATAATCACGGATTCGATCATCTGGTGCGGCGTCTGTTCGAACAGAAGCCGGTCCTTGAAGCTACCCGGCTCCATTTCATCGCCATTGACCACGAGATAACGCTGGCTGGGCGAGCCTTCACCTTGCGGCACGGCCTCCCATTTGCGCCCGGTGGAAAATCCGCCGCCGCCGCGGCCACGCAGCCGCGAGCGTTTGACCTCGGTGATGATGGCCTCTGGCGCCATTTTCAGGGCCTTGCGCATGGCCTGATAGCCGCCTTTGCGCTCATAGCCGGTGATGTCAAGCGGCAGGCCGTCCGGTTGCAGCAATGCGGTGAGGGGTCTGTCCGTCATGCTCACCGGTACTGCTCCAGAATGGCATCAAGTTTGGCGGCGTCGAGATTGCCGTGCTGGTCGTCATCCACCATCATCGCAGGCGCGTGGTCGCAATGGCCGAGGCAGACAATCGGCAGCAACGTGAAGCGGCCATCTGCTGTCGTCTCACCGGGTTTGATCCCCAGCCGATCGCGGATTTGCGCGCGGGCGGCGCCAGCCCCCATCACCCAGCAGGCCACGCTGTCGCATAGCAGGATGACATGGCGGCCGACCGGGCGGCGGAAGATGAGATTATAGAAGGTGGCGACGGCATCAAGCTCCGCCGGTGTCATCTCCAGCAGTGCCGCGACTTCGGAAAGATGGCGGTCTGAGACATAGCCGAAGCGCTTCTGCACCAGTTTCAGCGCATCGGTTCCGGCCGCGCGCTTATATTCGGCATGGTGCGCGAGGACGATGATGTCCTCCCGCAGAGCGGCCTCCAGCGGTGCATCCGATGAGGGGGATTGTTCAGCGGTCGACATCGGCCATCACGAAATCAATGCTGCCGAGGATTGCGATCAGATCAGCGACATAGGCGCCGCGGCTGATCAGCGGGATCATCTGCAGATGCGGGAAAGAGGGTGTGCGGATACGGGTGCGGTAGGAGACGCTGCCGCCATCGGCGGTGAGATAATAGCCGTTGATGCCCTTGGTGGCCTCGATGCTGACCATGGCTTCTCCCGGTGGCAGCACCGGCCCCCAGCTGGTATTGAGAAAATGCGTGATCAGGGTTTCGATGTCGTGCATCGTATTGTCGCGCAGCGGCGGTGTCGCGAGTTTATGCGCCGAGCGGTATGGGCCTTGCGGCATGTTCTCGAGGCATTGGCGGATGATGCGCAGGCTTTGGCGCATCTCTTCGATATGAACGACCACGCGGTCGTAACAATCACCATTATTGCAGGTGGGGATTTCAAAATCGAGCTGGTCGTAACCCGAATACGGACGTTGTTTGCGGTAGTCCCAGGCGAGGCCGCAGGCGCGCAGGCCGGGGCCGGTGACGCCCCAGTCATACGCCTCCTCCAGCGTATAGGCGCCGACGCCGACTGTGCGGGCTTTGAAGATGCGATTCTGCATGACCAGCTTGTGGTATTCATCGAGGCGCTTGGACTGGTAGTCCAGATAATCGCGGATCATCCTGTCCCAGCCTTGCGGCAGGTCAGCCGCCACGCCGCCAATGCGGAACCAAGCCGGGTGCATACGAAAGCCACAAATGGCCTCGATGATGTGAAAAACCCTCTCGCGGTCTGCAAACATGTAGAATACCGGCGAGAGTTGACCGACATCCTGCGACATTGTGCCGTAGAAAACCAGATGACTCGCCATCCGGAATAATTCGGCCAGCATGATGCGGATCATCTGCGCGCGCGGCGGTACCGTTATGCCGGCGAGTTTTTCAACCGCCATGACATAGGGAAAATTATTCATCACCCCGCCGAGATAATCGATGCGGTCAGTGTAGGGGATGTAGGTGTGCCAGGTCTGGCGCTCGCCCATTTTCTCGGCGCCGCGATGATGAAAGCCGATCTCCGGTACCGCATCGATGATTTCCTCGCCTTCGAGCTGCAGGATGATGCGGAACACGCCATGCACGCTGGGGTGGTTGGGGCCGAGATTGAGGAACATGAAATCGGCTGTCTTGCTGCGCCGCTGCATGCCCCAGTCCTCGGGTTTGAAGCGTAATGCCTCCTGTTCGGCAATCTCGCGCTCCTCGGTGAGCACGTAAGGGTCCATTTCGGTGGCGCGCGCGACATGGTCCTTGCGCAGCGGATGGCCGTTCCAGGTTGGCGGCGTCATGATGCGGCGCAGGGTTGGGTGGCCGGCGAAGCGGATGCCGAATAAATCCCATACCTCGCGCTCGTACCAGTTGGCGTTCGGCCAGATATCGGAGGCTGTCAGCACTTCAAGAGCGCTTTCATGCAGCGGCACTTTGATGCGGATGTCATCGTTCCGCGCAAATGACATCAGGTGATAGACCACCGTGAAATCGGCGGTGGGCAGGCCATCGCGATGCACGCGCTGGCGCTCATCAACCGCAGTTAGGTCATACAGGACGCGAAAAGAGCGTTCGGCACCGCTGCGCAGATATTTGAGTACGTCATGCACCATGCCGCGCTCGACCCAGAAGGTGGGGATTTGGTCAGCGGTTTTCTGGACGGTGAGCGCCGCTGGGCCGAAACGCTGGCTCAAATCACGCAACATGGTCTGGGTGGCGTCCGTGATCGGGATGCTGTCGGCTTCGGTCAGCATCCGGGCGGCTCCTATACGTGATCCGGGGTAGGCAGATCGGTCGCGGCCCGGCGTGCCTCGCGTTTGAGGTCGCGGAAGCTTGGCCGTTCGAGCTTTTCGATGCCCTGCGGCCCCACCACCCAGCTCAACGGCCTTCGGTCAGTGCCGATTGAGCGTTGCAGCAGCATCAGGCCTTCCAGCAGCGCATCCGGGCGGGGCGGGCAGCCTGGGACGTAAACATCGACCGGCAGGAAACTATCCGCGCCTTGCACCACGGCGTAAATATCATACATGCCACCGGAATTGGCGCAGGCACCCATTGAGATTACCCAGCGTGGCTCCAGCATCTGATCGTAAAGCCATTTGATCACCGGGGCCATTTTCACGAATACCGTGCCGGAAATAACCATCAGGTCAGCCTGGCGTGGGGTGGCGCGCAGCACCTCGGAGCCGAAGCGGGCAATGTCAAACTTGCTGGTGAAGGCGGTGGCCATTTCGACGTAACAGCAGGAGAGCCCGAAGTTGAAGGGCCAGACTGAGTATTTCTGGCCCCAGGCGATCATGTCCTCAAGCTTTGTGAGTGCGAGGTTGCGGCGGACGGCCTCGGTGAAGGTTGCGCCCTCGGCGGCCGGGCCGGGCGGCTTGCCGCGCAGATATGGCGCCGTGGTTGAGACCTGCTGTCCGGGCTCTGCCTTCGTCATTGAAAAGCGCATGCGTCAACCAAGCCTTTGTCTGGGAAGGGGTCTCGGCCGGGGACCCCAGTCGAGGGCGCGGGCGCGCCAGAGGTAAACCAAGGCGGCGAGCAGAGCGAGAATGAAAACCAGAATCACAGCATAGCCGCTCCACCCCGTTTCCCGCACGGCGGTGGCCCAGGCGTAGAGGAAAGCCGCTTCGAGATCGAAAATCACGAAGAACATAGCGACCAAGAAGAACTGGACCGGCAACCGGAACCGCGCGTAGCCAACCGGAACGATCCCGGACTCGAACGGCTCGCGGGTGGCTCGTTTAAGGTGTCGCTGGCCAAGAAAAAAAGACGCGCCAATCATACCCGCGACCAAACCGATCACGGCAAGGGCATACACCAGCAAAACCCAATAATGGGTCGTATCCTCCATGGTCCGTGTCCGTCTCGGCAGGTTGTTTAGAAACCAACGAGTTGCGGCCACAGCCGCAGTACAACAAAACCTTCGTTGTGCTGATCTGGCGCCTCGCGAAGGCGTATGTCAAGCGAGTCTGTAGCTACCGGCGGTAGATTAGCCGTTCGGCCTCTCGAAACGGTTTGTTTCCCGTCTACGCGGATTCATCAAGCCATTGAGGGAGCTGAAGACTTCATTATCCTAGGAAGCTGATTAGGGCTTTCTCAAAGCTCTCCGGCTCACAGATGGAAACCGTATGCCGCCATAGGGCAAGACCTGTAGAATCGCGCCGGGAATGTTGCGCGCCGACTCTTCTGACAAGGTGGACGGCATAAGGATAATCATCTAGTGGCGCCCGGATTGGGATGGGAGGATGATCGATGGTCCACTCAAAAGAGGGCTTCTGCCGACTGGCCGCGGAACAAGCGATGGCTCCGGACTACCGGCGGCGTGTTCCAGTATAACGTCTGCTTTTCCTGGTGTTAACTTACGAAGCCGCCCTTCCGCTCTCGGCCCGCAGTCGACTGTGTGCAATCTTTCACTCGTGTCGCTAGTCTGCGCCGCATGTCCAACTCGTTTCCCCAAGAGGCTCGAACCTCACCGGCAACCGCCCGCAACCGCGATCCAATCCTAGCGGTACTGAAGCCACGCCTGCCGCATAAGGGGTTTGTGCTTGAAATTGCTTCGGGGGCGGGTGAGCACGCTGTCTACAACGCTGCCGCCTTGCCCCACCTGCAGTGGCAACCGACTGATGCGGACACCAGCGTCCTTGCCAGTATAGCAGCTTGGCGGGATCAAGCGGCACTACCCAACTTGCTGCCCCCATTGCGACTCGATGCGTCGTATCCAGAGCTATGGCCGGTCGATCGGGCGGATGCGATCGTTAATATCAATATGATCCATATCTCACCCTGGGCGGCAACCCAAGGACTGATGGCTGGCGCATGCCGCCTGCTGAGGACTGACGGCGTGCTGTTCCTCTATGGCCCGTACATCGAGTCAGGCATCGAGACGGCACCCAGCAACCTGGCATTTGACCTTGATCTCAAGGCGCGAAACCCGGCTTGGGGACTCCGCAGTTTGGACGAAGTCGCCTCACTCGCCGCCCAGCATAACCTTGAGCTCTCTGAACGGCTTGCCCTGCCCGCAAATAACCTTGCCCTCATCTTTCGGAAAAAATAGACGCAAAGCCCTCACGCCTTATGGTCTGCTGGATTTTTTGTACCTGTTGAATTGCGCCAAACTGATGCTGTATATCGCTCTTGGATATATTTGAGGCGTTTATGCTGACGCGCATGTCATTGTTTCTCTCCAACCGCTTGCAGGAGGAACGATTGCCTAAGGCTATGGCTTTCTCCGAAGTGGTCCGCGAAGTCGACATTGGCTTATGGTGAAACGAGCCTTAGAAAACGAGAGAGGAGAAAGCCAATGAATGTCACTACCTTTCGAGCGTCAATTACCTGCGCCGAGCCACCTTCAAGCCTCAACCTCGCCCTTCGAGCTCTTTGGTTTGACGCTAGAGGGGATTGGGATGCCGCGCATGCCGCCGCGCAAGCCGATAAAGGGGGCGCCGCAGACTGGGTGCATGCCTACCTTCATCGCAAGGAAGGTGACGAGAGCAATGCTGCCTATTGGTATCGTCGGGCTCGGAAGCCATTCTTCAACGCTTCTCTTGACGCGGAATGGGAAGAAATCGCAGCAGCGTTGTTGGCGCAGTGCAAATCGCTATCAGAGCCGGTCCTGGATTGAATGGCCAGGTAGCTGACGCCTTGTGATCCGGTTCGCTCTTTTGTGTCGGATCACTGAGAACTCGCCTTCGGCCCTTTCCCGCATCGAACTGTCCGCTGGCAGAGCAGCGCTCTTCGTCCATGCTGGCTAGGCAGCACTGAATGAGCTATTTTGCCCAGCTTCTATCTCGTTTTGCCTGGCTCTTAACTATCAAAGACCAAGCGCCGCGGCGATCCCTCTTAGCTTTTCGGGATTTCGAATGATGTAGACCGCCGTGATGCGCTCGTCCTCCATCTCCAAAACAGTCACCTGGGGTAAGCCATCCGGTTCCTTCGTGACGAACCCAGGCACGCCGTTGATGAGGCCGCAATATAACGAGACCGGCGCGCGCACCTTTTTCAACGCAATCCGCGCGAGCATGCGCGCTGTTTTCTCGGCGCCATGGATGAGATTGAGAGCCGCCGGGCGGATGCCGCCCCCGTCGGTATGGAGGACCACATCCTCTGCCAACAGGTCGCGCAGGGCTACCTCATCTCCGGTCTGGGTAGCGGCCAGAAAGGCTCTCGCCAACCGTGCACCGTCCGCCTCCGAAACCTTGTGCCGCGGCATGGATTCGCCAAGGCGCTGGCGGGTACGTACCGCCAATTGCCGGCACGCTGCCTCGGATTTGTGGAGAAGGGGTGCCAGCTCGTTGAACGGCATGTCGAACAGATCATGCAGGATGAAAGTGGCCCGCTCCGGCGGCGAAAGCCGCTCAAGGGTGAGAAGAAAGGCAAGTGACACGCTCTCGGCCCGCGCCCAGGCTTCCTCCTGCGGCGCAACCTGTTCTTCTAACACGGGCTCCGGCAGCCAAGGGCCGACATAGGTTTCCCGCCGAACCTGAGCCGATTTCAAGTGATCAAGGGCCAGCCGCGCCGCCGCTTTCATCAGCCAGGCGCGGGGGAGCAAGATTTCTGCCTGCTCCACCCCTTCCCAGCGGAGGAAGACCTCCTGCGCTATGTCCTCGGCTGTGGCGCGCGAGCCTGTCATCCGGTAGGCGAGACCGACCAGGGCCGCCCGATGCGAAAGAAAGTCCGCCGCCGCATCTGTCATGCTATTTGCCCGTGGGCACCGCGCGGAAGCCGATGGCCAGTCGGTTCCAGGCGTTGATGGTCGCGATGAGCAGAGACACCTTCACGATCTCCGCCTCGGAAAATTCAGCCTTCAAGGCGCCCCAGTCCTCATCCGGGGCATGAGTTTCAGAAATGAGCGTCAGCGCCTCGGTCCAGGCCAAAGCCGCCCGTTCACGCGGGCTGTAAAACGGGGCCTCGCGCCAGGCGTCGAGCAGAAGCAGACGGGTCGCCGTCTCGCCGCCCTTCATGGCGTCCCTTGTGTGCATATCAATGCAAAAGGCGCAGCCATTGATCTGGGACGCGCGAGTCTTGACCAGCTCGATCAAGTTCTTCTCCAGGCCCGAGGTCGCCACAGCCTTCTCAAGCGCCAGCATTGCTTTCATGACCTCGGGCGCTGCTGCAAAATAATCGATGCGGGATTCCACGGTGTTACTCCTTATTCCGGTTCACGCACATAGGACGAGGCAGCCCCGGTGAATGTGACAAGGCTTCTTTACTCGATCGGCGTGTCTGCTTTCGTATCATCTTAGCAGGGCGTTTCGAGTTGCGGGCCGCCGCGATGCCGGCGCCATCCATCAACCCGCCGGCGGCGACCACCGGTACATCAAGCGCACGGGTGAGCGGCCTGACCAGGGCGATCGTTCCAAGCTGGATAGTCCGAAGCGACGGGTGCGCCCGTGACCAAACCTAGCTTCAGGCGTGCTTGCGTCCGCCGGCCTCGTAGAACCACTCATCCGGATAAGGGTACCACCAGCCCTGGCGCTCCGGCTTGTGGTCGATGATGACCATCTTCGAGCGGCGGAAGGTGTCGAGCCCGAGCCGCGAGAGTTCGCGACCAATTCCGGATTTCTTCCAGCCGCCGAAGGGCAGCGCATCATTGTCGATGAGAGG
>JAGWIL010000554.1 GCA_028866335.1 Rhodospirillales bacterium | reverse complement strand
GGAGACACCGCCTTTGTGCAATGGCTGAACGCCGAAGCCGCCCGGCTTTCAGGCGAGGATGCGCAGGCGCGGCTCGCGTTTGAAAAGCTGACGCATAGCAAGGAGATGAAGTTCCTCGGGCACCAGGGGTTATTGCGAGAAAGCCTGAAAGCTGGCCGGGTGGACGAAGCTGCGCGGCAGGCAATGGCGGCGGAAGAGGCGTATCCTGGTGGTGCATGGACACGCGGGCAGCGCCTGGACCTCGCCGTGCGGGAGCGGAATTACGCTGCCGCCCTGCGGCTGACCCAGGAGCCGCATGAACGCGCCGCCCTGGCCGTGGCCGCCGCGCAAACAGCCGAAACGCCGAAGCTGGCGCTGGATTTCGCCAAGCAAGCGGCAAAGGCGGAGCCCAATTCGCCCGTGGCGCTGGCAACCCTGGCCAGGGCACTGCACGGTATGGGCAAAGAGCGCGCGGCCCGCAAAACGCTTCTGCATGGCTGGAAAATTGCCCCGCACCGGCTGCTGGCGGCGGCATGGCTTTCGCCCAACGCGACACCGCTGGAGCGCGCCCAGGCAGCGGCGCAACTCTCGGCGGCCAGGCCGGGCCATATGGAATCAGAATTGCTGCTGGGCGAAACCGCCTTGGCCGCCCAACTTACCGGCGAGGCACGGCGCCATGCCGAGGCGGCACTGAAAGCGGGTAATTCCGATGGACGCGCTGAGGCCATTCTGGCGGCGCTGGCGGGCAAACCCACCCCGGCCATCGCCCCCGCCTGGCGCTGCACCGCTTGCCGGACACAAGTTGCGGAATGGGCCTGCGCCTGCCCTTCCTGCGGAAAGATCGGCACGCTGATCCCCACACATCCGGATTCGGCACTGATGACGACGGAGAACGGCTAGACATGGAGATTAAACGCGCGGGCTCCCAACCCTCTGGAAAGGGGCCGGAGGAGTATTTCACCGGCATTGTACGGATAGACCCGCTGCACAGCCCGGCTGAACCAGCAAGGGTGGCGATGGCGCTGGTGACCTTCGAGCCAGGGGCGCGCACGGCCTGGCATACCCACCCGCTGGGGCAGACGCTGAT
>JAGWIL010000553.1 GCA_028866335.1 Rhodospirillales bacterium | reverse complement strand
CTGGCGATGCCCACCACATTACCGCCCCGGCCGAGCACCATGACGGCGCTTTCCGCGCCATGAAGGCGGCCTTCAAGAATGGCGGGCTTTCACCCGCGGATGTGGATTATATCAACGCCCATGGCACCTCCACCCCGATGGGGGATGATTTGGAGCTGGAGGCGGTTGAGAACATGTTCGGTGACCACGCGAAGAAGGTTGCCATGTCTTCCACCAAATCCGCGATCGGGCATTTGTTGGGCGCGGCTGGCGCGGTGGAGACGATTTTCTCCATTCTCGCGATCCGCGACAATGTGGCCCCGCCGACGCTGAACCTGCATGAGCCGAGCCGGGAATCTGTGGTGAACCGGGTGCCGCTGGTGGCGCAGGAGCGCAAGATAAACGTGGTGCTCTCCAATTCCTTCGGGTTTGGCGGCACCAACGCCTCTATCCTGTTCAAGCGGGTCGCCTGATCCGTTTTGCGGTGGCGCGGGCGGATATTCCTGGTTCTGCTGGTTCTGCTGACGGTGGTGAACGCCGGGCGGATGGCGGTTCATGAAACCTATGACGGGCCGGGTGCGGGCAAGGCCGCTGCGATAATTGTAATTCCGCCCGGCGGCAGCGCCAATGTGGCGCAAACGCTGGCGAAGGCCGGGGTGATTCGCTACCCCCTGGCTTTGCGCGCGGCGGCCTGGTTCACCCGCAAGGATGGCCCGTTGCGGGCCGGGGAATATCTGTTTCCCGCCCATGCCAGCCTGCACCAGATTCTGAACATTTTGCGCCATGGGGTGGAGGTTCAACACCAGGCCACCATTCCCGAGGGGCTGACCGGCCAGCAGATTGCGACAATTATCAACGCGCTGCCGGTGGCCACCGGCGAAGTGGCGACCCCCGCCGAAGGCAGCGTGTTGCCGCAGACCTATGATTACGTGTGGGGCACCAAGCGGGCCACGATTCTGGCGAGGGCCCGGGCGGCGATGCAGAGTCTGTTGGCGAAGGATTGGGCCGGGCGCGCGGATGGCTTGCCGTTCGTAAACCCGCAACAAGCGGTGATTCTGGCCTCTATCGTGCAGCAGGAAACGCCGCTGAA
>JAGWIL010000552.1 GCA_028866335.1 Rhodospirillales bacterium | reverse complement strand
CCGCCCGCCTCACGCACCACGGGGGCAGATTCACCTGTGACCGCACTTTCATTCACGCTGGCGATGCCTTCGATGATTTCACCGTCGGACGGGATGATATCGCCCGCTTCAACCAGCACGATATCGTCCTTGCGCAGATCCGGCGCTGCGGTTGGCTTGTAAAGCGCGCGGTTGGGCGGGTTGGTGAGCAGCTTGGCCATCGTGTCTGACCGCGCGCGGCGCAAAGTTTCCGCCCGGGCGCGGCCACGCCCTTCCGCTACGGCCTCTGCGAAGGTGGCGAACACCACAGTCAGCCACAGCCAGGCGGCGATGACCAAAGGAAACGCCGCATGCTGGTGCTTGATGAATGCCTCGATGCCCACGGCGGTGACCAGGACGGAGACGATTTCGGTGACAAAGATCACCGGATTGCGCATCAGCGTGACGGGATTGAGCTTGGCAAGGGAATCCCACGCCGCGCGGCGGATGATCTTCGCCTCGAATAGCGAAATGGTTTCTGCGTGTGACATTGTTAAAAGGTCTTTCCAGCTTGCAGGAGGAAATGTTCGGCCAAAGGCCCAAGCGTGTCAGCCGGCAGGAATTGCAGGCCACCGAGAACAACGATCACGCCGATTAAAAGCCCGATAAACAACGGACCGGTGGTGGGGAAAGTGCCCGCACTTTCCGGCAGACGTGGCTTGGCGGCGAGAGAACCGGCGATGGCCAGAACAGGGATCATGAAAGCAAAGCGTCCGAACAGCATCGCCGTACCCAGCCCGTAATCCAGCAATTGGGTGTCGGCGGAAAGCCCTGCAAAGGCGCTGCCGTTATTTTCGGTAGCGGAGCTCCAGGCATAGAGCATTTCCGTGAGACCGTGCGGGCCGGCATTAGCGAGCGAGCCGAGTCCGGATTTGGTAACGAGCGAAAAACCTGCCCCTGCCAGGATGAATAAAGTGAGGATCAGCACGCCCAGCATGGCGAGCTTGATCTCTTTCGCTTGCACCTTCTTGCCGAGATATTCGGGCGTGCGCCCCACCATGAGCCCCGCGACAAACACCGAGAATAACGCGAAGACAATGATGGTATAAAAG
>JAGWIL010000551.1 GCA_028866335.1 Rhodospirillales bacterium | reverse complement strand
CGGCCATAGCGCGTGCCGGTGCCGATGATGATGGCATCGTAATCAGCGAGCTCCTGCGGGTGCGCAATCGGCGCCTTCTGGTCCAGCTTGAAATGGCTTTTCTGGGCAATCTCTTCCGGCACCAGCTCCGGCACACGCTTGATATCAACTTGGGCACCGGTGGTGCGGGCACCTTCGGCCACCGCCGCCGCCATAGTTTCGATATGACCATAGCTAGAATAATAAAGTACGAGAATCTTCGGCATACTGGGTTCCTTTCCGGATTAAGCCGAAGATTTCGGCTCGTCATTGCTTAAAATCGGACTTGTGCAAAGAAAAAGAAAGAGAAACTATGGAAAACCACAGTTTCTGGAATTTACATGCCATCTATGCCCGATCTTGAAGCCTGGGGTATTTTTGCCAAGGTTGCCGAAGCCGGTTCCTTCGCCCGGGCCGCTTCTGACCTCAAATTATCCAAACCCACCGTCTCAAAGGCCATCGCCCGGCTTGAGGAGCGCGTGGGCACCGCTTTGTTCAACCGGACCTCGCGCCGGCTCTCGCTTACTGAAACCGGCAGGCAGGCGGCAATCGGCGCGGCGCGGCTTCTGGCCGAGGGCGAAGCCGTGGAGGCAGAGGCAACACTGCAAGCCGTCATTCCCAGCGGCGTGGTGCGTATGTCCGCGCCAATGTCCTTCGGTGTCGCCAACCTCGCCCCGTTGCTGCCGGAACTGTTCGCCGCTTACCCAAAAATTTCCATCGATCTGCATCTCTCTGACGAAATTGTGGATTTAATCGGCGGCGGCTTTGACCTTGCCTTGAGAATTGCCGCCTTGCCCGATTCAAGCCTCCGCGCCCGCCATATCTGCCGGGTCAGGCGCGTGCTGGTCGGCGCGCCCACCTATTTTGCCAACCGGGAGAAGCCGCACAGCCCGCGTGACCTCACCCAACACAATTGCCTGAGCTATACCAACGTGCCCAACCCGGACCGCTGGCGCTTTTTGCGTGCATCAGGCGAGGAGGAAGTGGCGACTGTCTCTCAAGGCGCTCTGCGGGCGAATAACGCGGATGCAATGCGCCCCATGCTGCTGGCGGGTCT
>JAGWIL010000121.1 GCA_028866335.1 Rhodospirillales bacterium | reverse complement strand
GAGGCTCCCGCCCAGCTAGCCGCGCGCTTTACGACAGACGCAACCGTGGTGCGCGAAGCAATGACCCGCGCCGTTAATGCCGTGGCGGACGCAGCAACCGTGATCGGCCTGGTGGTTACGATGATAACCATCGACTGGAAGCTGAGCCTGATAGCCGCATTGGTTTACCCCCTGGCGGTTATCCCGGTGCAAAAAATTGGCCAGCGGATGCGGCGGGCATCCGGTGGAATGCAGGAGCGCATGGGCCAAGCGGCCGCAGTGCTGAATGAAAGTTTTTCCCAGGCACGAATTGTGCGCGCCTATAGCCTGGAATCCCACGAAATAAACCGGGCAGAATTAACGTTCACCGACCTTTATGCCGCATTGATCCGCATGACCCGTGTTCGCTCACGGCTTGACCCGATGCTGGAGGTTTTGGCGGGCGTAGCTGTAGCTGGCGTTATCGGCCTTGAAGGTTGGCGCAACGCAACAGGCGGCGCGGGTGTTGGCAATTTCATGGGCTTTATCTCAGCCCTGCTTATTGCCGCCCGGCCATTGCGCGCACTTGGCACCATGAACGCGGCCATCCAGGAGGGCCTCGCCGGTTTGGTGCGCGTGTTTGATGTGATTGATGAACCAGCCGCCATCGCCGATGCCGTGGATGCCAGGCCGTTGCCACCTGGGCCGGGCGAGGTTGTGTTCGAAAATGTGGCGTTTTCTTACCCTGACGGCCGCCCAGGACTGAAAAACCTGAGCTTCAGAGCTTTGCCCGGCACCATGTTGGCCTTGGTTGGTTCTTCCGGCGCCGGAAAATCCACCGCCTTGGCACTTATCCCTCGGCTTTATGATCCAACCGCCGGGGGCATCTTTATTGATGGCACGAATATAACCGATGCAACCCTCGCCTCGCTCCGCGAGACTATCGCGTATGTAGGCCAAGAGGCGTTGCTGTTTGATGATACGATAAGCGCCAATATTCGCCTTGGCCGACCGGATGCGACAGATGAGGAGGTTGCCACCGCCGCGAATGCCGCCGCTTGCGGTTTTGTGGCGGAGATGCCGGAAGGCTTTGCCACCCGTGTTGGTGTAAACGGCCAACGCCTTTCCGGTGGGCAGCGCCAACGCGTTGCGATTGCCCGCGCGATATTACGTAACCCCCGTATCCTTTTGCTCGATGAAGCCACAAGCGCGCTTGATACCGAAAGCGAAGCGTTGGTGCAGACCGCGTTAGCGCATCTGCGCCAAGGCCGCACGACCATAGTCGTCGCGCACCGGCTCTCGACAGTCCGCGATGCGGACCAGATCGTCGTGATGTTTGACGGCCAGGCGGTTGAAACCGGAACCCACGAAGTTCTACTCGCCAAAGATGGTGCTTTCGCAAGGCTAGTGAAAGCACAAGCCTTGGCCGCCTAAATGCCTTACCGGATTATTCTGGCCGTTTCCGCAGCATTCATTGGCGCATCCGCATTCTGGATGTTCCTGCCTCTGCTCTCAATCTCATTGCGCAACGATGGCGTCAGCGATGTTTGGGTAGGGTTTATATCCGGGCTGCCATGGGTGGGGCTTCTGGCCATGTCCGGCTTCATCCCGATTATCATCCGCCGTTTAGGGCTACAGCGGATGGTGCTTTTCGGCATGGCAGCAGCCGTATTCATATTCCTCGGCTTTGCCATCGTCCACGATCTGCTGCTCAGCAGCCTGCTTTGCCTCGCCATGGGCGGTGCGCTGGCGCTACGCTGGGCCGGTATGGACACTTGGGTAAACAGCAGTTTTCCCGCCCATTTGCGTGGACGCCTTACCGGGCTGTACGAACTTATCTTAAGTGGTTCCATGGCCGTTGGGCCCGGCATATTAGCGATTTCAGGTGGTTCGGGCCGAGGCCCATTTGTGGCCGGTGCAGCCGTAACGGCAACGGCGGCTATTCTCCTGAGCTTTGCTGGCCGCGAGCCTCTGCACAACGTGCAACAAGAAGCACAGCCTATGCGGCAGCGCCAAATTTTGCTTCATCGGCCGGCAGCGTTCATTGGCATCTTTTTGGTCGGGTTTACCGAAGCCGGAAACCTCTCATTACTGCCCGTATTTGGCTTATCGCAAGGTTTTTCCGCTCATTTTTCTGAGTTACTGGTTACACTTGTTCAAACAGGCGTTGCCTTGGGTGCCGCATTGATTGGCGGCCTTTCCGACCGTTTTTCACGCGAAAAGCTGCGCAATGCGACCATTCTCGGCATGGTGCTGATGCCGCTCATATTAACCCTGGACATGCAAGCCAGGCTTTGGCCTTGGCTGTTTGTTTGGGGTTTTGCGCAAGGCGGTTTGTTCACCCTTGGGATTGTGTGGCTTGCATCCCGCCACACAGGGCTTGACCTGGCAAGCGCCATGTCTTTATCCATGGTTGTCTACACTGTTGGTGGAATTATGGGGCCGCCTGTACTGGGCGTTTGCATGAGCTTTATGGGCCCAAAAGGTTTTACCGCCGGCCTGGTGCTTTTCGCATGTTTATGCGCGTTGGCAATTTATAAATGCCGGTCAGCGGACGCGGTGCCCTAACCTGCCAGAGCGCGATGACCTTAGGTTCGCTCACTTTGCGGGCGAGCCTGAAGTCTGAATCGCCCTCTACTTCATTGATCCAAGGCGCGTCGCCCGATGTCCCGCCTGCAAAATCCATCATCCCATTCAAGCCTATCGACCGCCGTGTAAGCACGGGAGAGCGCCTCTTTCAAATCGCTTCCCACCGCGTTTATGGCCAAAACGCGGCCGCCATTTGCTAATACGCCCCCTTGTTCAGCCATTGTGCCCGCGTGAAAGATTGTTACCCCAGGGGTTTCACCAGCCTCATCGAGCCCAAAAATCTCGCTTCCGGTGGCATAGGCACCGGGATAGCCCTTCGCACACATCACAACAGTTGCAGCACTACCTTGCTTCCATTTCACTTCAGTTTCCGCCAACCTTCCCTCTGTGGCCTCCTTCAGAACGGACAAAAAATCTGAGCTGAGCATGGGAAGAACGGTTTCGCATTCCGGGTCGCCAAATCGAACATTAAACTCAATGAGCTTAGGGCCATCTTGTTCAACCATAAGGCCCGCAAACAAAAAGCCTCGGAAGGGCTGACCGCGTTTGGCCATTTCCGCCAATGCTGGCCTGATTATTTCGTTCATCCCCCGGCGTACAACCTCCTCGGTTGCCCAAGGCGGATTGAAAATTGCCCCCATGCCACCGGTATTTGGCCCGGTATCGCCATCTCCTACCCGTTTATGATCAGCGGCCGTTCCGAAAAACAGCGCATCCTCGCCATCGCAAAGGGCAAAAAGGGATATTTCCTCGCCCACCATGCATTGCTCAATAATTACGCAAGCGCCCGCCTGCCCGTGGATTTTATCCTCCATGATAGCTGTAACCGCATCATGCGCCTCATCCGCTGTTGCTGCCACAACCACGCCCTTGCCAGCCGCCAAGCCGTTGGCTTTGATAACGATCGGCACGCCCATAGCATCAATGTAGTCGTGCGCGGCTTCAGCTTCGGAAAATTGCTGCCAAAGCGCGGTTGGAATTCCCGCTGCATCGGCGATTTCCTTCATAAACACCTTGCTGCCTTCCAACTGAGCGGCAGCGGCTGACGGGCCAAAACAGGCGATTCCCGCCGCTTCTAAAGCATCCGTAATTCCAGCAACAAGCGGCACCTCTGGTCCTGGCACCACTAAATCAATCCCGTTCTGGAGAGAAAATGTAACAATTTCTTGTATATCTAACGCCCGTAACGGCACATTCTCAGCAACCTGCGCCGTGCCAGGGTTTCCAGGGGCGACATAAAGCTGCGTTAACAGGGGGCTCTTCGCGATTGCCCAGGCCAGAGCGTGTTCCCGCCCGCCCGAACCTATAATCAAGACTTTCATAAAGCTCCCCCCTATATCCAGAGCGCGCTGTATCATAATCTCCAGCAATGAGCGAAGCCGCCACCAACGCACCTGAATTTACCGTTTCCGAGATTGCCGGCGCCGTGAAGCTCACGCTGGAAGGCTCGTTCAGCCGCGTGCGGGTGCGTGGGGAGATAACCGAGTTTAAGGCCTACGCTTCGGGGCACCAATATTTCGCTCTTAAGGACGATTCAGCCAAAATCCGCGCCATTATTTGGAAAGGTGTGGTGCCGCGCGCGGGGCTAAAGGCCGAAAACGGGGTTGAAGTTATCGCGACCGGCCGCATTACTTCTTATCCTGAGCGCTCTGAATACCAATTGATCGTTGAGAAACTTGAATATGCTGGCGCAGGCGCTCTGCTGGCGCGCATTGAGGTTCTTAAAGCGCGATTGCAAGAAGAAGGGTTATTCCAGCGCAAGCGGCCATTGCCGCTACTGCCGCGTGTTGTAGGCGTTGTAACCTCGGCGCAAGGGGCGGTGCTGCAAGACATCAAAACCACCATTTTCCGCAGATTTCCCAGGCTGATTATGCTCTGGCCCGTGCCCGTGCAGGGCGACGGCGCGGCCGAAAAAATTGCCGCGGCAATTAATGGTTTCAACAACCTGCCCCCTGAATTCCCGCAACCAGACGTGATTATTGTTGCCCGTGGCGGTGGAAGCCTGGAAGATTTGATGGCTTTCAATGAGGAAATTGTGGTGCGCGCCGCGGCGGGAAGCCATATCCCTCTCATCTCTGCTGTAGGGCACGAAACCGATACCACCCTGATCGATTTTGCCTCTGATTACCGCGCCCCAACACCAACCGCGGCGGCGGAAATCGCGGTGCCCGCCAGGGTTGAGCTTATGGCCGATTTAAGCCAGCGCGTTGCGAGACTTGATGGGGCCTTGGCGCGCCACACGACCCAGGCCGCCACGACCATCGAACGAAATGCCCTGAAACTGCCCGACCTGCCCGCGCTGCTCGGGACCGCAAGACAGCGCCTGGACGACCGTGGCGAGCGTTTGTTACTGGCTTTACCGAATTTCACATCTGGCTGCCGATTAAAGATGGAGCGGCTGAACCTGCGCCACCCCATGGATATTTTAGCTGATATTAAAGGAAAAATTGCGCTGCTCAGCCACCGTCTTGTGATGGCTCTCCCGCATTTGCTGTTTAACGCCCAAAAGCGGCTGGACACGACAACCAGGCATCTTGCGCAGCCAACCGGCGACATTAAAAAATTCAGCGCAAGTTTAACTTTGGTCTCTCAACGCTTTGCAACCTCCCTGCCCGCCCGCCAAAAAGAAGCGCAGATCAGGCTGGAAGCTTTGGGGGCACGCTTGAATTCGTCTTCATACGAACGCCTTCTCGGCCGTGGCTTCGTGCTCGTTACCACCCCCAGGGGCATGGCGGTAACTTCAGCCGGGGCAGTGGCTCCCGGTGCCACCTTAAGGCTTCATTTTGCCGATGGCCGGGTTGAAGTTAAGGCCGCCGGGCCAAAACTGGATCAGCTTGACCTTGGCTTGTGAAAAAATGCTCCCGCGCTTGAACCCACGCCTGATCGGTTCCAATTCTCTCAGGATGCGCAAAATTTGCCTGAAATGACCGAAACACCAGATTTAGCACCGCGTGAAGATTGGCGGGAGTGCCGAGAT
>JAGWIL010000550.1 GCA_028866335.1 Rhodospirillales bacterium | reverse complement strand
TCCTCGGTTTCCAGCCTTTCAAACAAAGCCTGGATGGCGCTGAGTTTTTCAAGCTGGTCGATATCTTCAAGCAACCGTCCCTGGCCGCGCAGAATCAGAGAGCCAGCGCGCCCATCCTGGCCCCATGTGGCAAGGCCGGTTGCAATCACCGCACTCGTTAGCTCGTCCAAGGCAGAACGGTCCGCTGCCAGTTCCGCATCCACCCGCCGCCGCAATTCCGGCAGGGTGAGGCCGGAAAGCTGGGCATTTAAGAAATTGCTGGCCTGTTGCAGGGCGCTGGGCGGCAGGCCGAGCGGGGTTTCGATGATCCGGTTTTCCACTTGGCCATCGGCTGAAACCAGCACTACCAGCGCCCGGCCGGGCGAAAGCGGCACGAATTCAATATGCTTCACCGGCCCGTCGCCCTTGGGGGCCAGCACCAGCCCGGCGGCGGACGAAAGCCCGGAGAGCAGGGATGAGGCTTCCCGCATGGTATCCTGCATGGAGCGACCGGAACGGGCGAGGGCAAGGTTGATATGCGCGCGTTCTTCCTCTGAAAGCTCGCCGAATTGCAGCAGCCCATCCACAAACAGCCGCAAGCCCCGCTCAGTCGGCAGCCGCCCGGCGGAGGTATGTGGAGAAAACAACAGCCCGGCATCGGTTAAATCCGCCATCACGTTGCGGATGGTGGCGGGCGAAAGTTGCTGCGGCAGCAGGCGTGAGAGCGTGCGGCTGCCTACGGGCTCGCCGGTTTCCACATATTGCTCCACAATCTCCCGCAAAACCGCGGCGGAGCGTATATCAAGCCCTGGCGGCAGGCGGGGCGGAGCGGGTTTGGGTCTATGGTCCATCTGGCAATGCTCGGATAATAACACGGCGAAGCTGTTGTAAGGAATATGACTATGCGGCCTTCAGGCAGAGACTTTAACGCGATGCGCGCGGTTTCCATCGAAACGGGGTTTTCCCGCCATGCCGAGGGCTCGGCGCTGATCCGCATGGGCAATACGGAGGTGCTCTGCACCGCCAGCGTTGAAGGCCGGGTGCCACCGTTCATGCGCGGGCAGGGCGAAGGCTGGGTAACGGCTGAGTATGGCATGTTG
>JAGWIL010000549.1 GCA_028866335.1 Rhodospirillales bacterium | reverse complement strand
CCTCCAACTCCGTGAACGGGCTCGTGGTCGAGAGCGCCGCATTTAGCGACTTTACGTAACCCGAGTTCGCACCGGTGAAGTTGGAGATGATGCCGTCGTAGCCCACCACCGACCCCGAGGTGGCGTTGGAGACCAACGTCCCACCGAAGATGTAGTTCGGGTACGAACCGTTGTCCGCCGAAGTCGAGGGAAGTGCGGAGACCTGGCTGAACGTGGTTGGCGTCGCGCCGGTCGTCAACTGGGTTGTGCCCTTCCAGTACAGCGGGCCCGTCGTGGTGATGTAGGTGTTGATCGCCACCACACCAGCGGGAAGCGTGCCGGTGATGGTAAGAGCGATGCCCTGACCACTCGTCAACGTCACCGTTCCAGCCGAGACCGCTTGAGATTCTCCCCAAGCACTCGACAGGGTGAACAAGACGGCACCCGAGGTCACAGCCGGGAGTCCGGTGCCCGTGCCAGAGGCGGCAGCGGTGGCCGTCAAACCCGAGATGGACGTGGCCGTCGAAGTCGAGTTCAGCAAGGCGTTCTCTTCGGCGAACCAGCCCGAGCGCAGGAGCGACAGGTGCGACAGAGCACGAATGTCGGCGTATCCCTGAGCGGCGAACTGGTACTTCATGGAGACTTGGCTCTGAAGACCCATCTCAACGTAAGGCTTCCAGGTCTTGTCACCGACTTCGCTCATGATCGAGGCACGGTTGAGGTTCACGTTGTTCGTGACGTTGGCCGAGCCTTCTGAGACGAAGAACGGAGACAGGTTGGCGGCTCCCGCAGTGCGAGAGTTCGACAGACCGGTCAGACGACGGTACTCAGTACCCTCACCGACGCCCTTCTCGCGCGCAACGGTGTTGCGAATGGGGGTGTCGTTCGGTACGAGCCACAGGACTTCTTGCTCGTAGTCGTAGGGCGTCAAAGCCGCCTGAGCGATGGCCGTCGAAGCGATCGGAGCGGTCGTTGACCATTCCTTCACGACATCGGGGGTGATACCGGCCTTCACCAGCATCTCCTCTTGGGCGGCGCGACCCTTCAGGACGGTTCCGGTCTTCTTCTCGAAGCCGATTTCACCGCGCTCAGCGAGAGCGTC
>JAGWIL010000548.1 GCA_028866335.1 Rhodospirillales bacterium | reverse complement strand
TGGGCACCAGCCCGGCCGCCTTAACTGCCGCCACCAGCGTGGTATGATCTTTGGAATTGAGCGCATTCTGCACAATGTTCCGGCTCGGATACATGGCGGCACCACCCACCATCGGATCGGTGGATGCGGACATGCTTTGCGCGAACGCTACACAGGGCAGCAGCGCAATGCCGGAGATGGCCAGAGCCATTCGGAGTTTTCTTGGCAACATCTAACAACTCCCGAATTATCAGAACCTGGATGGCTCATTGATATTTGTGGTTACGAGAGCGCGATGGCGTCGGATTGATATCAGACGGATGTTTATAATAAACTTTCGTCCACGTGCAGTCAGGATCCGCCGTGCATCGCATCCAGCGCCCGTTGCAATATCTCCGCCGCCGCAATTTTGTCCACAATCTCGGCGCGGCGCGCCCGGCTCATCCCGGCTGCAATCAGTCGCTCATGCGTCTCGGCGGTGGAATAACTCTCATCCACCATCGCCACGGGCAGGCCGGTGGCATCGCTTATGCCATGCGCCCAGTCCCGCGCTGCCTGGGCACGCGGCCCCAGCTTCTGCCCGTCATCCAGCGGCAAACCCACAATCAGCCCCCCTACCCCTTCGCGCGCGATGATCCCCGCCAGCTCGGCGGCGTTCTGCTTCATCTTGGCTCGCGTCAGGGTGGTATAGGGGCTGGCGATGCGGCGGTTAACGTCCGAAAGCGCCACCCCGATGCGCTTGGAGCCAGGGTCCAGCCCCAAAAGCCGCGCGCCGGGGGCCAATACGCTTAAAAAATCGGACAGGTTGTAGAGCGCCATGCCCGCCTGTATGGTCCGCCCGGATTTTTTAGCCAAGGGATTTTGGGGATGTCGCTGGACTCCGCAACGGTACGCCGGATTGCGAAACTGGCCCGTATTCGGGTGAATGAGGAGGAGGTTTCCACCCTCCAGAACGAGCTGAACGCGATTCTGGGCTATGTGGAGCAGCTTGGCGAGGTGAACGTGGAGGGCGTGGAACCGCTCTCCGGCGGCGCGCAGATGGTCATGCGCCAACGCGTGGACAAGCTGACCGACGGGGACATGCCAGAAAAAATCCTGGCCAACGCGCC
>JAGWIL010000120.1 GCA_028866335.1 Rhodospirillales bacterium | reverse complement strand
AACAGCCTGTCCACCATCCAGGGTGGCGTGTGGCTTTGGCGATTGGTTTCACGAAAGGCGATTTCCAGCTCGTTGATGCTATCCTCGCGCGCTTCATCGATGCGCGGATGCTGGGAGGATGGGCCGATGAACAGACCCGAGAACAGAAAGCTGAGCGAGGGATGGTTATGCCAGAACCCCAGCATGGATTTCAGCAAATCTGGCCTACGCAGGAAAGGCGAATCTGCGGGGGAGGCTGCGCCCATCACCACATGGTTGCCGCCGCCCGTGCCGACATGGCGGCCATCCATCATGAATTTCTCGGCCGCCAGCCCTTCCTCACGCGCGGCTTCATAAAGCTGGGCGCTGCGCTCAACAATTTCCGCCCAATTGGTGGAGGCCGGGATGTTGCACTCGATCACGCCGGGGTCTGGCGTGACGGAAAAATTCACAATCCGCTCATCCTCTGGCGGCAGATACCCTTCCAGCACCACTTTGCAGCCCAGTTCAGCGGCGGTTTCCTCGATGGCGGCAGTGAGGTTCAGCCAGTCTTCAGCAGCGTAGAGCGGCGGGTAGAAGATGTGGATTTTACCCTCCCGCGCTTCAACGCAGAGGGCGGTGCGAACCACGCCGGGCTCCTCCTTCCCCACCACGGGCAGGCTTTGCGGCACTGGGCGGAACGCCTCAATCGCCCCCAGCCCTTCGCCCGGCTTTGCGGGGTAACGGGGTGCCTGCATTGAATCCCGCCGTTGCAACGGCGCTTTGGGTGCGAAGGGATCGGCCTCAAACTCGGTTTCGATATGGTCAGGGTCGGCCCAGGGCAGGCTATCCAGCGGCAGGCGCAGGCCGATGGGACTGTCACCGGGGATGAGAAACATCACATCATCCCGGAAGAACCATTTGCCTGATTGCCAGCGGCGAACGCCATCCATGCTGACACGGCGCAAAGGCAACACAGAGCCGACATTCGCGGAAAGCCCTTGGCCGAACACTTTCGCCAGCCGCGCGCGCTCCAGCGCGTCGCGCAGTTTTGCGTCCTCGGCAACCACGTTCGCGGGCAGGCGTTTTTCGCGCCAGAGATAATAATGGACATCCTCATAGGCAGCATTCACCAGGCTGGGGTCTAATTGCAGGCGCTCCGCCAGGGCCTGGGTAAACACAATGGTGTCATCGGCGGTGGCGGTGTCCGTGTCGTCGTCTGAGGCCAGAAGAGACGGGTCTTTCCAGACCGGTTCGCCATCCGCGCGCCAATGGGCGTGAATGGCCCAGCGCGGTAGCTGCTCGCCAGGATAGTGCTTGCCCATGTTGTAGGTGAGTGCAGCACCTTTGCCCCAAAGCGGGGTGAGTTTGCGAATAAGCCGCCCGGCATAAGCGCGCTTGGTAGGGCCCAGCGCGTCGATATTCCATTCCGCCCCTTCATGGTCGGTAGCAGAGACGAAAGTGGGCTCGCCGCCCATGGTGAGGCGGACATCGTGTTTAAGCAAAGCGCGGTCTACCTCAGCGCCTCTGGCCAAAATCTCCTGCCATTGTTTATCGGTATAAGGCTTGGTGACGCGAGGCGTTTCGGAAATGCGACGCACTTCCATGTGGAAGTCGAATTCAGTTTCCGTGCCGTCAGCGGCTGTGAAACCACCGGAAATGGCGGCGGCGGATTGTGGGGATGGCGTGGCGGCCAGCGGAATATGGCCTTCCCCGGTAAACAGGCCGGAGGTGGCATCTAGCCCTACCCAACCCGCACCCGGCAGGTAAACCTCGGCCCAGGCATGAAGGTCGGTGAAATCCGCTTCCGGGCCAGCGGCACCGCCATCAACCGGTTTCTGGTCGGCGGTGAGCTGGATGAGATAGCCGGAGACAAAACGGGCCGCGTAGCCCAGATGCCGCAGCAAATTCACCAGCAGCCAGGCGGAATCACGGCAAGAGCCTTTGCCCAGAAGCAGTGTTTTGTCCGGCGTGTAAACACCAGGTTCCAAGCGGACGACATAAGAAACGCATTTTTGAACAATGCTATTAACCTCGACCAGCATATCCACCGTGCGGGTTTGCTTGTCGGCGAATTTATCGTTCATGCCTTTGATAAGTGCTGCGAGCATTCGCCCTGGCTGGATAAGCCTGCGGAAAGGTGCAAGCTCCTCAGCCAGGATGGGGTCGTAGATGAAGGGATAGGTTTCGGCCTCGGGCTCCAGGAAGAAATCAAACGGGTTGATGGTTGCCATGTCAGCCACGACATCCACCGTGACCTCGAAGCTGGTGACACGTTCAGGGAAGACCACACGGGCCAGAAAATTACCCTGCGGGTCTTGCTGCCAGTTGAGAAAATGCGGTTCCGGCGAAATTTGCAGCGAATAGGATATGATGGGCGTGCGCGCATACGGGGCCGGGCGAAGACGAATCGTCTGCGGGCCAAGGGCCACCGGGCGGTCGTATTTATAGGAGGTGCGGTGCGTGATGGCGGCGTGGATGGACATGCAGGCTCCTTGATACCCTTCAAACCCAACATGCGCAGCCATGTTTTGCAACGCAATAGCAACCAGAGGGGAAAGCGCGTGACATTGCCATGATTGCCTGCCCCGGCGCGGGGTGCGAGACACGATGAGGCAAAACGGGGTGGGTAGGCTGGCATGGGCTGCGGCAGCAAGGCAGTGTTTTTCGCGGCGGATGCGGCTTATTTTGAACTGGCCTGGGTGGCCGCGCGGCGTGCCGCCGCCGAGCCGGGCCGGGATTTCGACGTGTGGCTGCTGGTGGATAAAGCGCCGACCGGCATAGCCTCGCCGCCGGGTGTGTTTATAAAAGAAATTGCGCTGCCGGAGGTGGTTATAACCGCTTCTGGCCCGGCGCATATGTCGGCCTTCAGTTATGCGAGGCTTCTGGCAGCGGATTATTGGCTGCGCGTCTATGACCGTTTGCTTTACGTTGATTCCGATACGCGCATTGCCGGGGCGCTGGCACCCTTATTCGGGCTTGAGCTGGGCAGCGCCATCGCCGCGATGGCAGAGGATTGCGGGCGTTACCTGGGCGATGCGGGCGGGCGGGAAAACTGGGATGAATACCGCGCCACCACGGGGTTGCCGCCGGGCGCGCCATATTACAATGCCGGTGTGATGCTGCTGGATGCCGTACGCTGGCGGGAAGAGGCGTTGGGACACCAGGCCGAAGCCATGGTGCGGGCACGCGGCCAGGCGTTGCGGTTTATGGACCAGGATGTATTGAACGTGCTGCTGGCAGGGCGAATTGCGGAGCTTTCACCGCGATGGAATTTCATGACGCATTATATGGGGCTGGGGCTGGAGGCGGCGGTGCAGCCACGGATTCTGCACTATGCCAACGTGCTGAAACCCTGGCGGGACCCGGAATGGGCGGCGTTGTACGGCAAGGCGGATGTAAGGGCCTTTGCCCGGCTGTTTAAGGATTCCCCCTGGCCGGGCTTTGTGCATAAGGGCTTGGGCGCTACGCTGCCCTGGCGCAAACGCGCCGCTTTGCGTGCGGCGCGGCAGGCACGGCATGTGCCGGAAGCAGCCCTTGCCGGGCATGTGGAAAACTTCACCGCCATGGCGCCAAGGCTGCGGCAGGACGTGCGCGCCGGCTTCGCAGAGGGTGCGGCGCGCTATGTGGACCTTATGCCGGAGGAGCGGGCGGCCTGGGCGGCGTTAAGCTAACCTCACCAGCACATGCTGTTTTTTGCCCGCCGAGAGTTTCTGCTCCGCTTTGGGCGTTATGATCTGGGCCTCGTCGGTGATTGTCACATCATCCAGTTTTGCGCCGCCACCACGGATGAGCCGCCGCGCCTCGCCATTGGAAGCAGCTAATCCAGCCCTCACCAGCAGGGCAAAGGCGGGAATACCCTCGCCGAACTCCACCGCGCTGAGGTTAAGGCTGGGCAACGCCCCCGCGGCCACACCTTCAGTGAACAGCTTGCGGGCGGTTTCCGCTACTTCTTCGGCGGCGGCGCGGCCATGGGCAAGCGTGGTGGCCTCTGTTGCCAGGATAATCTTGGCTTGGTTGATCTCAGCGCCGCTGAGCGCTTCGAGGCGGGCGATTTCATCCAGCGGAACATCCGTGAACAAGCGCAGGAAACGGCCAACATCGGCATCCTCCGTGTTGCGCCAGAATTGCCAGTAATTATATGGGCTTAGCTTTTCCGCCGAGAGCCAGACGGCACCCGCAGCGGATTTGCCCATTTTCTGGCCCGAGGCGGTGGTGATGAGCGGCGTGGTGAGGCCGAACACGGTTTTCTGATCTGTGCGGCGCACAAGCTCAATGCCCGAGACGATATTTCCCCATTGGTCCGACCCGCCCATTTGCAGCACCACGTTTTCGCGGCGGTTGAGCTCCCGGAAGTCGTAGCTTTGCAAAATGGAGTAATTGAACTCCAGGAAGGTGAGGCCCTGCTCGCGGTCCAGCCGGGATTTTACAGAGTCGAAAGACAGCATCCGGTTGATGGAGAAATGCACCCCCACCTCGCGCAGCAGGCCGATGTAAGAGAGGTTATCCAGCCAATCCGCGTTGTTCACCAGAATGGCGTCGGTTGGTCCGATGCCGAAATTGATGAAGGCTTCCAGGTTCTTGCGGATGCCAATGAGATTGGCGGCGATTTGCTCGTCGCCCAGGAGCTGCCGGGCTTCCTCGCGGAAGGAGGGGTCGCCGATGCGGGTGGTGCCGCCGCCCATAAGCGCGACCGGGCGGTGGCCATGGCGCTGGAACAGGCGCAGCAGCATGATCGGGATCATGTGGCCGACATGCAGGGAATCCGCGGTGAGGTCGAACCCGGCATAACCAGCAATAGCGCCCGCAGCACAGGCATCGTCCAGAGCCGCTTCGTCCGTGCATTGGAAGATGAAGCCGCGGGCCTTCGCCTCGGCCAGAAATGCGCTTTTCGCCATGGGTCTACTCCTGTGCGAGCGCGGGTAGCACGCCTAAGCGGGCGGGCAAAGCCGCGCGGAGCAAGGCGGCCAGGACGATAAGCGGGGTAAGCTCATGGCCTGTGGCGATTGAGACGACAAGACAGATGCCCGGCCAGAGGAACAAAAGCGCGTCCAGCAGGCCGATGCGCCAGCCGCGCTGGCGGGCGGATTCGGCCAGCATGAGGGAGAAGGCCACCATGCCGTAGGTGAAATCGTAAGGTGAGGCGAGCAGAGAAAGATAAACCGCCAATTCCACGAAATTTTGCCGGTGCCGGAAAGCGTGCAGGGTAATGATCGAGCCAATGGCCACCGCAAATTGAATTAACCTGGCTAAGTTTACGCCGGCCCCGAAGCTACGGGCCATCCAGAAAGTTGAAACGCCCCAGCCTTGATAGGTGGAAGGAGCAAATGGCCTGTTAAGCATGATCGCGACGGCCTGGTGGTCTTGCGCCAGGAAGAAATGCCATGGGGCGAGACCAAACCAAATGATTGTAAAAATACAAAGGGTGATTGCCACGGCAAAGAAAGCCGCCAAACTCCGCCAGCGTTTTTTAAACAGCAATGCAAAGGGAACGAGCAGCCCCACCTGAGGTTTAATGGCCAACAACCCCAGCAGCCCCCCACCGATATTTGGCCGAGAGCTGGCCATGACCAGACCGCTTACTAAAATAGCGTCACAGAGAACGCCAACTTGCCCGATTTCAGTGCCAAACAACGCCGCCGGGCTGAGCAACGCCACGAGAATAACCGGCC
>JAGWIL010000547.1 GCA_028866335.1 Rhodospirillales bacterium | reverse complement strand
TGCGCTTGTTGAACACTGGACCTCCATGCTTGCTTATCGCGTTAAGCTCGCCGCCTAGCACGGGGCAGAACGGTAAACAACCTTCCCAGGTGTTTGCCGGAGAAGGTTTGGAATGCTAACCCTTCGCCTCTGTAATCCGGGGAGCGTTGCCGAATATGGCCGTGTCACAATTCGATATCACCGGCATTGGCAATGCCATCGTCGATTTTTTGCTACCAACAAATGACGAATTTTTAAGCCGCCATGACATGCCGAAGGGTGCCATGTCGTTAATTGACGCTGATACCGCAACCAGGCTGACCGCCGCAATGGCGGGCGGGGTGACGGCCTCGGGCGGGTCGGTTGCCAATTCCTGCGCGGTGGCAGCGGCACTTGGTGCCAAGGTGGCGTTTATCGGCAAGGTGGCCAAGGACGAGCTGGGCGATGTATTCCGCCGCGAGATTGCCGCTGTTGGCGTGCATTACGCCACCGCCCCGCTGGAGGCGCCAGTGCCTACGGCGCGCTGCCTGATTCTGGTGACGCCGGATGGCCAGCGCACGATGAATACTTATCTGGGTGCGGGCGGTGAATTCGGACTGCATGATCTGGACGAGACGGTGATCGCGGCCTCGAAAGTGCTGTATCTGGAGGGGTATTTGTTCGACCCGCCAGCCGCACAGGCGGCCTTTACCGAGGCCGCGCGCATGGCCCGCGCGGCGGGGCAGCAAACGGCACTTTCCCTCTCCGATGCGTTTTGTGTGGACCGCCACCGCGATGGTTTCCGCCGGTTGATCGCCGAGGGGGTGGATATTCTCTTCGCCAATGAGGTGGAGGTGTGCAGCCTTTACGAGGTGAACAGCTTCGAGGAAGCGGCGGCCAGGGCGGCGGCGGATGTGAAGCTGGCGGTGCTGACCCGCAGCGAGGCGGGCAGCGTTATTCTGCATGAAGGTCAGGCCATAGAGATTGCGCCCGTGCCGGTGCAAATGGTGGACACGACCGGCGCCGGCGATGCCTATGCCGCCGGGTTTCTGGCCGCTTACACGCGCGGCGAAGGGCTGGAGGCAGCGGGGCGGCTGGGGGCCAGGGCGGCCTCTCTTGCGATTTCGCGCATCGGTGCCAG
>JAGWIL010000119.1 GCA_028866335.1 Rhodospirillales bacterium | reverse complement strand
GACACCCAGGTGAAGGATAGCCGCCCCACGGATGATGGCAGCGCCATCCGCCGGCGCCGCTTCTGCGCCGGGTGCGGGCAGCGCTTCACCACGGTTGAGCGTGTGCAATTGCGTGAGCTCACCGTGCTGAAGGCTGATGGCCGCCGCGTCGCGTTCGACCGTGACAAGCTCGCCCGCTCCATCCGCGTGGCGCTGAACAAGCGCCCGGTGGATGAGGACCGGCAGGAGCGGATCGTCAACGGCATCGTGCGCAAGCTCGAAGCCAGCGGCGATGGCGAAGTCCGCAGCGAATCCATCGGCGAGGCCGTGATGGAATCCATGAAAGAGGTGGACGCGGTGGCCTATGTTCGCTTCGCCTCTGTTTACAGGGATTTCAGGGAAGCCAAGGATTTTGAAGCTTTTCTTGGTGGCATGGAAGGCACGCCTTTGGCGAAGCCGGACAATTCCACGGAATGAGCGATATTGAGTTCATGCGCACGGCGATTGCCCTCGCCAAGCGCGGCCTGGGGCAAACGGCTCCCAATCCTTCAGTGGGCTGTGTCATCGTAAAAAATGGTCGCGTTGTCGGGCGGGGCTTCACAGCGCCTGGTGGTCGGCCCCATGCTGAGGTGATTGCCTTGCGCGCGGCAGGCGAACAGGCGCGGGGTTGCACCGCCTATGTCACGCTTGAGCCGTGCAGTTTTACTGGAAAATCAGGCCCGTGCACCGAGGCTTTAATTTCCGCTGGCATCACCCGTGTTGTCCTTGGCGCGCAAGACCCGCACCCAAAGGTCAACGGCTCCGGCATTGCCCGGCTCAAATCGGCCGGTATCCAGGTCACTGAAAATGTGCTCCGGCAGGAATGTGAAGCTGTCATTGCCGGTTTCATGACCGTTCAGCGTGAACAGCGGCCATTGCTTCACCTCAAGCTCGCCACCTCGCTAGATGGCCGAATTGCAACCGCTGGCCGCGAATCCCAATGGATCACCGGCACGGAAGCCCGCCGCGCGGTTCACGCCATGCGCGGGCGGCACGATGCGGTGCTGACCGGCGTTGGCACGGTGCTGGAAGACAACCCAGAACTCACCTGCCGGATCGAGGGGTTTCGTACGACCCCGCTGGTCAGAATCGTAGTCGATTCGCACCTGCGTACGCCCTTGCTCTCCAAGCTTGTGCGCGGTGCCGCCCAACATCCGTTGTGGATTTTATACCGGGATGGCGCGGATAAGCTCCGCCGCCGGGCGCTGGAAGATGCGGGCGTTAAGCTGATCGAACTTCCCGGCACCAATGCGGGGGTGGATTTACGCGCGGGCATGACCGCTTTGGCGCAAGAGGGTTTAACCCGGATCATGGCTGAAGGTGGCGGCACCTTGGCGGCCGGGCTGCTGCGCGCTGCGCTGGTGGACCGTATTTCCTGGTTCCATGCCCCCTGCATTATCGGCGGTGATGGCTTTCCAGCGGCGGAGGGCTTCGGTGTTGCCAAACTGGAAGACGCACCCCGCTTCGCGTTCATGTTCTCAAAGCGGCTAGGGCATGATATGCTTTCCCAATTCACCCGCGCCGTATAGGCCAGCCATTAATGTTTACCGGACTCATCACTGGCGTTGGCAGCATCAGCGCCGTCACCGCCATCAGCAGCGGGCAGGATGCGCGTTTCACTATCCAAACGCCGCCAAACGAGGTTTGGGCCAGCGCTGAGAAAAAACTTGGTGCCTCCATTGCCTGCTCGGGCGTCTGCCTTACGGTTATCGAGGCAGGGGCTGACTGGTTCACAGTCGAGGTTTCTGCCGAGACATTGTCCAAAACATCTTTGGGCGAATGGCGGCCTGGCACGCAGGTTAACCTTGAAAGCTCGCTCCGCCTGGGGGATGAGCTGGGCGGCCATCTGGTTTCCGGCCATGTCGACGGTTTGGCGATTGTTATCTCCATCACGCCGGAAAACGGGTCCACCCGCTGGGTGTTTGAGCTGCCACCCGCGCTGGCACCCTTTGTGGCCGCCAAGGGCAGCATAGCACTTAACGGTGTTTCGCTCACGGTTAACGAGGTTGATGAGCTTCGCTTCGGCGTGAACATTATTCCCCACACAGCGGCGCACACCAATTTTGCAATGCTGCAACCCGGAAGCCGGGTGAATGTGGAAATAGACATGCTGGCGCGCTATCTCGCGCGGCAGCTTAGCTTTAAGGGTGCTTGAATGCGCGCTGGCGCATTTAAATTCCCCGCCGGAAAGGATTGCTTTTAATGGACGGCCTGAAATCCCTCGAAACCACCGGCCTGCAGGATTACATCTCCTCAGCGGCTGAAATTATTGAGGAAGCCCGCGCGGGGCGCATTTTTATCCTAGTCGACGACGAGGATCGTGAAAACGAGGGGGATCTGGTTATCCCCGCGCAATTCGCCACGCCGGATGCGATCAATTTCATGATCAAACACGCGCGTGGCCTGGTCTGCCTAGCCATGACCAAATCCCGCTGCGATGCGCTGGGCCTGAAATTGATGACCCATGCCAATGGCAGCCGGCACGAAACCGCCTTCACCATCTCCATCGAAGCGCGAGAAGGCATCTCCACCGGCATTTCCGCAGCGGATCGCGCCCGCACGGTGGCCGTTGCCATAAATCCGGAACTGGGCCGTGACGACATCGTCTCTCCAGGCCATATTTTCCCCCTCATGGCACGAGATGGCGGCACCCTGGTTCGCGCCGGGCACACGGAAGCCTCGGTGGATATCGCACGTTTGGCCGGGCTCATCCCAGCCGGGGTTATCTGTGAAATCATCAATGATGATGGCACCATGGCCCGCCTGCCGGAGCTGGTGGCCTTCGCGCAGCGCCATAACATCAAGCTCGGCACCATCGCGGACCTTATTGCCCATCGCCGCACCACTGAGCGTCTGGTCAAGCGCGTTGAGCAGGGTAACATCACCGCGCAAGACGGCACATCCTGGCGCATGGTGGCCTTTGAAAGCAAGGTCGATGGCATTGAGCATCTGGCCATGATTAAAGGCGATATTTCCGGCGACGAACCGGTGCTTGTGCGTATGCATGGCATGGATCTGCTGAGCGATGTGTTGGGCAATGGCCATTTCGCTGCTTTGCAGGGTGCCATGCGCGAAATCGCCAAGGCCGGGCGGGGCGTCGTGGTTATCGTGCGGGAACAGCGCGAGAAGGCCATGTCCACCGGCTTGCGCGCCTTGCTGGATGGCAAATGCGAGAGCCGTGACCTCCGGGAATACGGCACCGGCGCGCAAATTCTACTGGACCTTGGGGTGAAGAACATGATCCTGCTGTCCAACCATAAGCGCAACATCATTGGTCTGGAGGGGTATGGGTTGAACGTCGTCGATCAACGTAGCCTTTCCAGCGTAGAATCCAACTGAATTACCATGAGCACGGCTGACGCTCCCTTGCCCGAGGCTCCAAAGCTCTCAGGCGCCCCACCCAAAATCCTCGCCATCTGCGCGCCTTATTACCGGAATGTCGTGGATGGCATGTTGGACGCGGCGCGGGATATTTTCATCCAGGTGAATGTCTCACTTGAAATTATCGAAGTCGCGGGGGCGTTTGAACTTCCCCAGGCGCTGGCCATCGCCGCCGCTGCCCAGCCGGCTTATGATGGCTTCATCGCACTCGGCTGTGTGGTGCGCGGCGAAACCGACCATTACGAGTTCGTCTGCACTGCGGCCATGGATGGGCTGATGCAAGTGGCGGTCAATAATCGTCTCTGCCTTGGCACCGGGCTTTTAACGGTGGATACGCTAGCCCAAGCCCAGGCACGCTCCCGCGAAACCGGCGCCAATAAGGGCGCTGAAGCCGCCGTAGCCTGCCTTAAACAAATCTCATTAAAGCGCAGGTTCATGTCATGACACGTCCCAGAACCTATTCGCGTATCGCCGCCGTCCAGGCGCTTTACCAATCCGAACATGCTGAGGTCAGCACAGAAACGGTCATAGACCAGTTCATCCGCCATCGCATGGGGCAACTGCCCTGGCAGGGCGGGCTGGAGGACGGCAATTTGCCTGAAGCCGATGTGCCGCTGTTCACCCGCATCGTCCGCACGGCCACCCAGCAGCAGGATACGCTGGACGGCATGATCACGCAGGCGCTGCCTGAAGCCTGGCCTATGCTTCGGCTGGACCCCGTGCTGCGGGCATCGCTTCGCGCTGGCGGGGCAGAGCTCTGGATGACCGATGGCCCCCCCGCCAAGGTGGTTATTAACGAATATCTCGATGTCGCCCATGGGTTTTTCTCAGGCGAGGAGCCTCGCATGATAAATGGCGTACTGGATAAATTGGCGCATCTGCTCCGCCCGGCGGAATTCACCACCGCAAGCTGATGGACGAGTTCGACCGGATCGCGGAATTCTTTGCCCCCCTGGCCGGAGAAGCCGGGCTGGGGCTGAAGGATGACGCAGCCGTTCTCACCCCGCCGCATGGGCGGCAACTTGTTCTTACCGTCGACCAGATGCTGGAGGGCGTGCATTTTCTACCCGGGGACGATCCGGCCATGATTGCGCGCAAACTGCTGCGCCGTAATTTGTCAGACCTCGCGGCCATGGGTGCCGTGCCTTTGGGCTATCTTCTCACCACCGCCTTGCCGTCCAATCTGCCGGAGGGCTGGCTTGCCGCGTTTGCCGCCGGGCTTGGTGCCGACCAGCGAGAATTTGGCATCACCCTTATGGGCGGTGATTCGTCATCGTCCCGCACAGATATCGCATTATCGGCCACGCTCCTTGGCCATGTCGCCCCAGGCCAGGCGCTGCGCCGCAACGGGGCCAAGGCCGGGGATGAAATCTGGGTGACCGGCACCATTGGCGACGCGGCCTTGGGCCTGCAAGCCAGGCTGGGCAACCGCGCAGACCCCACGGGGTTCTTAACCCGGCGTTCCTTGCTGCCGGAGCCCCGAACAGGTCTTTCGCTGGCCGGAATTGTTAATGCCGTCATCGATATCTCGGACGGCTTGATACAAGATCTCGGCCATATCTGCCGGGAATCAGGCTTGTCCGCCGTGGTTCAGGCCGCCCTTGTGCCCATCTCGCCAGAGGCGGCGGCTCAGGGGTCAGATATTTTAGAGCTTCGCCTCACCGGCGGCGATGATTACGAGCTTATTCTAGCCGTGCCGCCGGAAAAAGGCGAGGCCCTGCGCGCTGCGTGCGCGGGGGTAAACATCACCCGGATCGGTGCCTTTAAAGCCGGAGAAGGCGTTGAATTATGTGGCGATAATAACGCCCCGCTCAACCTCGCCTCATCCGGCTGGAAGCATTTTTAATTCAACCTGTTGTTCCGCCTGCAACGGCGGTGGATCACCCGCCGGAGGCGAAGGCGGAATTTCCTGTGGGGGAAGCTCCATGGGCGGCTCTTCAATTGGCGGCCGGATGTCAGGGCTTGGTTCTGGCGGCGGCTCCACAGGCGGCTTTACTGGCGAAGGGCCAGGCGGGGCAGGGGGTTCTGAAGGCGGTGGCGGGTTGGGTGCTGCCATTCTGGCGGGCTTGTTCAGGTCAACCCCTTTCTGCCCACGGACAAGATTATGAATAAAGCCAAGTTTTTGAATAACCGGCCCAGATAAAACAAATGGATACATATCACTATGCCCCATCGAACGATTAAGCGCGTTCATTGCAAAGGTTAATGGTAGCCAGGCGTCAATCAATGTCTCAATGGTTTCTGC
>JAGWIL010000546.1 GCA_028866335.1 Rhodospirillales bacterium | reverse complement strand
ATCATCCTTCGCCCGAAACGTTGCTGGCCCATGCGACTGGCACGCTGGCGGCTGGCCATGCCGTGGTGGTAGCCGCGCATTTGCAGGGCTGCGCACAATGCGAAGCCGCGCAAACGCGGATGGAGTGCCTGGGCGGAGCGCTGCTGGAGGAGCTTGAGCCGGAGCCGCTGGCAAGTGAGGCCTTCGCGCAGGTATTGGCCCGGCTGGATGAGCCTGCACCCGCACCACCACCGCCGCCGCGCCAGGCTGAACTTTCGCTGCCGCCAACGCTTCGCCTTCCGGCGGCATTGCGCGGCGCGGAAATCGGCCGCTGGCTGTGGATTGGCCGCGGCCTGCGGTACAGCCGCGTGCGCCTGCCATGGGCCCCTGAGCAAAATGTGATGCTGCTGAAAGTGGCGGGGGGCCGCAAGGTGCTCCACCACAGCCATGGCGGCATGGAACTGACCCAGGTTTTATGGGGCGGTTTTCATGACGGAATCGGCCAGTACGGCCCAGGCGATATTGGCGAGGCGGACGAAACCACCGAGCACCAACCGGTGGCAGACCCGGAAGGTTGCATCTGCCTTGCATCACTTGAGGGTGGTTTGCGTCTGCCCTGGTTTACGCGTCTGTTTGGCGGGTGATGCGCGTTCTTGTATCGGGCGGCGTGTTGCTCGCGGTCATGCTTGTTGTGTTGGCGGCATGTTCGCCGGTCACGGTGTTAAACGGCGTCGCCCAGGGGCCGTTTTCGGTCACACATGATATCGCCTACGCCCCCTATAAGCGTGACAGCCTGGATGTGTACAAACCCGTTCACGCCCATAACGCGCCGGTTGTTGTATTTTACTACGGCGGCAGTTGGCAGGATGGCGACAAGGCGATGTATCGCTTTGTCGGCGCAACACTCGCTGAAAATGGGGTGGTCACCATCATCCCCAACTATAGGCTGTATCCTGACACGTTATTTCCCGGTTTTTTACAGGACTCAGCCGCCGCCTTTGCTTGGGCGCACGCCCATGCCGCGGATTATGGCGGCAATCCGGACCAAATTTTCGTAATGGGGCATTCCGCTGGCGCCTATAACGCGGCCATGCTGGCGCTGGACCCGGAATGGTTGGCACC
>JAGWIL010000118.1 GCA_028866335.1 Rhodospirillales bacterium | reverse complement strand
CACCAGCCGGTGGCGCGGATCATACGGCGTGGCCACCGGCGCGCCCAGATACACATCCCCCAGTCCCAGCACCACGTAAGAGGCATCGAAGATGATGCGCTTTACAGCCTCAATGCTCTCCAGCCCGTTAATGCGGCGGATGAACTCGATATTGTCCGGGCACCAGGGTGCGTCGGGGCGCGTGGTTTCCTGATATTTCCGCATGGCGAGGCGGATCTGGCTGTCATTCCAGGAGAGCGGCAGATAAATAGTGCGCGCCTTCACTACCATATCCTCAGGTGCGGGCAGGATGGGGAGAATCTCCCCCACCGCCGCCATCATCTTCGCTGGATTGGTCTGGGCGGAATCGAAATGCACCTGCAAGGAGCGGATGCCCGGCGTCAGGTCCACCACCCCTTTCAGCTTTGCCGCCTCCAGCGCGTCCCGCAGCGCCTGGGCGCGCAGGCGTAGCTCGAAATCCAGCTTCATCTCGCCGAATTCGATGAGAATGTCCTCATCCCCCGCGCGGCGGACCGTCACATCCTTATGGGTGGAGATGATCGCCGGTGCTTGATCCGCGCGGATGAAACGGATCTTATCGCCGGGCTTCAGCTGGCCGAGCTTCCAGAGATCATCCTTGGTGACGACAGCGGGACAGACAAACCCGCCGAGAGACGGCCCATCCGGCCCCAGCAAAATTGGCATGTCGCCGGTAAAGTCGATGGCGCCGACGGCATAGGCATTGTCGTGAATATTAGAGGGGTGCAGCCCGGCCTCTCCGCCATCCCGCCGCGCCCATTTGGGCTTGGGGCCGATGAGCCGCACGCCGGTGCGGGCGGAATTGTGGTGAACCTCGTAGGTTGAGGCAAAGATTATGGAAATATCTTCATCTGTGAAAAAATCTGGTGCGCCGTGCGGGCCATAGCGCACCGCAATTTCCCATTCTCGGGTGAAGGCGGGTGGTGTGGGAGGCTGCATTGCGGGTGGGGAGGCCGGAGGGTTGAATCGCAGAGTATCGCCCGTGCGCAAGGCGCCCCCGGTGGCGCCGCCAAAACCGCCCAGCGTGAAGGTGGCGGTGCTGCCCAGATATTTCGGGGCGCGAAAACCGCCTGAGATGGCGAGATAGGTCCGCTGGCCAGGGCCTTCGATCATGCCCAGCTCCAGCACTTGCCCGGCTTTTACCGCCACGCGCTGGCGGTGGTGGATGGGGATTTCGTCCAGCAAGGCAGGCATATGCGCGCCAGAGAGGGCGATGAGCGTATCCGCCAGAAAGCGCAGCGTGGGGCCGGTATGGGTGAGTTCCAGCGTGACGGCATCGTGTGCGTTGCCCAGCAGCATGTTGGCGTGGTTGTGGCGCAGATCGTCCATCGGCCCGCTAGGGGGAATGCCGACTTCCCAATAGCCCAAACGCCCCGGCAGGCTTTGAAGGCTGGATTGCGCGCCAGGCTCCAGCACCTCTGCGGCGAATGGCGTGAAGGTGAAATTGCCCAAGCTGCTTGTGGTCATCTCCCCCGCCGTGAATTCAGGCAGTGCGAGTATGGCTTGCAGGTAATCGAGATTGGTCTCGATGCCGAAAATCTCGCTTTGTTCCAGGCCAGTTTGCAAAGTGGCGAGGGCTTGCGTGCGGTTGGCACCGGTGGCGATAAACTTTGCCAGCATCGGGTCATAGAAAGGCGAAACCTCTGTACCAGTTTCCACCCATGTATCCACGCGCAAGCCAGGGCCGGGTTTGAACGCCGTGAGGGTGCCGCTGGAAGGTGTAAAATTATTGCCGGGGTTTTCAGCGTAGATACGCACTTCCACGGCGGCACCTTGCGGGTTCAGGGATGATTGCGCGGGGAGGATGAAACTGCCCGCTGCCTGCTCAATCATCCAGCGCACAAGATCGACGCCGTAAACCTCCTCGGTCACGCCGTGTTCAACTTGCAGGCGGGTGTTCACCTCCAAAAAATAGAATGCTCGCGCCTCTGAATCGTAAATAAATTCGACCGTGCCGGCAGATTCATATTGCACGGAAGCGGCAAGCGCGATGGCAGCGTTCTGCATCGCGGCCAATGTGGCCTCGGGCAAATTAGGGGCTGGGGTTTCCTCAACCACTTTCTGGTTGCGGCGCTGGAGGGAGCAGTCTCGCGCACCCAACGCCACCACGCCACCCTTGCCATCGCCAAAAATCTGCACCTCCACATGGCGGGCGCGGGCCACGTATTTTTCCAGAAACAAAGCCGCGTTGCCGAAATTATTGGCGGCGAGCCGGGCGATGCTGTCGTATTTATCGGCCAACTCTGCATCTTCATGGCAGAGCACCATGCCAATGCCCCCACCACCGGCGCTGCTTTTCAACATCACGGGGTAGGTAATGCGGTTGGCCTGCGCCAAGGCCTCCTCACGCGTGGCCAGCACGCCGGTGCCGGGCAGCATCGGCACACCTGCCTTTTGCGCAAGGTCGCGGGCCGTGTGCTTCAACCCAAAATTTCGTAAATGTTCAGGTCGAGGGCCAATGAACTTGATTCCAGCCACCGCCAATCGTTCCGCAAATTCCACGCGCTCGGAGAGAAAGCCATAACCGGGATGCACGGCCTGCGCCCCGGTTTCCCGGCAGGCTTTTATGATGGCGTCGATGTTCAGGTAGCTCTCCGCCGCTGGGGCTAAGCCAACACGCACCGCCTCATCCGCCGCCAGCACGGTGGGAGAGAAGTGATCTGCATCGGAATAGATAGCCACGGAACCTATTTTCATATCCCGCAGCGTACGGCAGACACGACCAAGAATCTCGCCGCGATTGGCGATAAGAACTTTGTTGAACATGGCGGCCTTATTCGCTGATGATGATCTGGATGGGCGTGGGGATGAAGCCGTTGCACGGGTTGTTCACCTGCGGGCAGTTGGAGATGAGCACCAGCACATCCATTTCCGCCTGCAATTCCACATAGCCGCCGGGTTCCGACAAACCGTCATCCACCGTTAGCTCGCCATTGGGGCGGATGGGCACATTCATGAAAAAATTCACGTTGGAGACGAGGTCGCGCTTATCCATGCCGTATTTGGCAAGCTCGGCGAGGAAGTTCTCCCGGCAGGAATGCATGAAGCGGGTTTCATGCCCAAAGCGTACTGTATTGCTTTCGCAGGAACACGCACCCGCGCAGGTATCGTGAAAACCGCAGGTGTCAGCTATAATTTTCACCATCGGCTGGCCTTCGTTAGAGAGCAACACTGAACCAGTGGTAAGATCATAACGCCCACCCTGCGCGGCCTGGGCGGCCAGCGTATCCTGGGCGGAATAACGCTCTGTCGTGTCGACCGCATTGTAGAACAGCACATCCACCGCCTGCTGGCTCTCAAGGTCGATGATGCGCATTTTCTGCCCATGTTTCAGCAAAGCCGAATAAGGCGCGCGGGCGGGAACATGAATATCTGAAATAATAGTCATTTGGCGAAATACCTGTCGGTATTGGTGAAACCACGCGCCGCCTCCTGGGAGAAGTGGCAGCATAGATCATCCGCATCCGCCCCCGGTGCGTGCCAGGCTGTGCAGAAAATTGACCCGGTTGCCTCCTGCGTGGGGCTGAGCGCGTGCGGGGTGTTGGAGAGGGCAATAAGCAGATCCATCTCCGCACGCAGCTCCACCATGGCACCAGGCGGCGGGCTACCCTGCCAGCGCATAACCCCCTGGCCATCCACCGCGACTGGAGAAAACAACGAGATAGCTGGAGCGACATCGCGCCGGGAAAGCCCGAATTTAGCGGCGGCGCTGCGCAGATTGTCCCGCCCGTTGCGTCCCTGAGTTTGCGCGGGGCCATTGGGGCCGATGATGCTGTCATGGCCGCCGCCCGTATCCGCGACGATGGAGACGAGCACGCGCCCCATATCAGAGAACAGCACGCGCCCCGTGGTAAGGTTTGTAGTCCATTGCAGCTTGGTGGTGTCGCCGGCGTTGAAGCGTTCTGACGTATCATCCGCATTCCAGATGAAAATGGCCGCCCCCGGCGTGCCGGATGGATTGGTGATACGCAAAGCCGCATTGCGCTTCAGGCGTATATTCACGTACCAGCCGGGAGGAATGTTTTCCTCCAGGAAAATATCTTGCGGGTTAATGTCAGCAAAGCTGGCTTGCGGCCTGGGGGCGGAGGAACGAGCGCGGGCAGCGTCCTGCAAAGCTTCGTAACGGTCGCGGTATTGCGCGGGCGTGAGCTTGTCGAGGTCAAGCATCAGGAAAGGCTTTTCTGAACATATAAAAAGAAATCACGTTAATCCCCATTGTTGAACAGCCTCTCTTCAACGATGCGAGGGATACGGCAAAGAGCTGATGCGTATCCCACGCATCTTTGCTCTCCCGGGCTTTTGTCCCGCCGTGCATCATGCGGATGTCTCCCGCATAACCGCTGCTCTCGGACCAGCACCGGATTATAATCCGGCCGGAACCCTAGCAACCTTTCACAGCTTGATAAGCAATAACTGCGCCAACCAAAAAGCCCTTTTTAACACGCGCTTTCCGTTGTAGGGCGTCATGATTTATGGCCAAAAAAAAAGCGGCATCGGCCCGTTTTTGCGCCAACAGTACCTTATGCTTCGGGTAAATAACTCTTTTTGGGTAACCGGCTTATGGCGGGGGAGCTACCTGAAGAGTGCGGCCATTCTGGGCGCAAAAAAAAGACCAGGCAAATTGCCTGGTCTGGTTTGGTGTCATGCTTTCGGTAGTGCCAACTCATCTTTGGTCAAACAAAAGCAGACCCCAGATTGATTAGACAGCCTGCAGGTTGCAGGCCGACATCTTACCCGACTTGCTGTCGCGTTCCATGTCATAGCCAATTTTCTGGCCTTCAACAATTTCGCGCATACCCGCGCGCTCAACCGCCGAGATATGCACGAACGCGTCAGGGCCACCGTTGTCAGGCTGAATGAAGCCGAAGCCCTTCGTGGAATTAAACCATTTTACTGTGCCAATGGTCATTATGAACCCTTTCAAAGCATAAAGAACAAATCGCAAACCCAATGGCTTGCGGGGGAGAATAACGATGCTTTAAAGGAGTGTTCGTTCAGAACGCGGCGTTAACCGCGTGGCAACCAAAGCTCAGCAAGAAAATATCGATAGCCGGGTACTACGAATTCTGCGCAGGGATGTCAAATTTTGGCTTTTTGGTCTCGGTATCGTCTTATCTGTCATCTTATGTGTTCACGAGTGCATGATATAGGCTTGGCCGGCGGTCGTTAAGGTAGGGGTCACCGCCCGCGTCGGGGGCCAGTATCTTCCCGATATCGGCGGTGATGAGCGCCGGCCCTGCCCCGGCCCGGGCCAGATCTTCGCCGCCTGGCCCGGCGATGCAGGTGCCACCCTGGTATTCCAAGGAGTTTTCAGACCCGCATAGCCCCGCGTAAATAATGGTACATTGGTTTTCCAATGCCCGCGTTGGAATCATAAGCCTGGAGACGCGTTCATTTGCGGCGGATTTTGGCAAGGCCGTTGGCACGATCATGAGTTCAGCTCCGGCGAGAGCGAGGGTACGCGTCCATTCCGGAAACTCCACATCATAGCAGATAAGCAGACCAGCTTTCACACCGCCAACCTCGAAGATTTCCGAAGGTTGCGCACCTTGATGAAACGCAGCACGCTCATCCGCGCCAAAGAGATGGCATTTGCGGTAGAAATGGATATCGCCCGAAGGTAGGGCACAAATGGCGGTATT
>JAGWIL010000117.1 GCA_028866335.1 Rhodospirillales bacterium | reverse complement strand
CCAGAGAGCTGATCGAAATCATTTCCGGCGCGGAAGCCGTTTGAGGACAGAGAGATGACAAGCAACAACACCGGCCGAGTGACCCAGATCAATGGTGCGGTTGTCGACGTTGAGTTCGACGGCGCGCTGCCCTTCATTCAGAACGCGCTGGAGACCAAGGTTGGCGAGCGCCGCCTGGTGCTGGAAGTGGCCCAGGAAATTGGCCAGCGCACCGTGCGCTGCATCGCCATGGACACAACCGATGGCATGGTGCGCGGCCAGTCCGTGGCCGATACAGGTGCCGCGATTACCGTGCCGGTTGGCCCGGGCGTGCTGGGGCGGATTTTGAACGTGATCGGCGAGCCGATCGACGAACGCGGCCCGATTGCCGCTGTCTCGCACAGCCCGATCCATAATGCGGCACCCTCTTTTGAGGAGCAGGCCGGTTCGGCTGAAATTCTGGTCACCGGCATCAAGGTGGTGGATTTGCTGGCGCCTTACCTTAAGGGCGGCAAGGTCGGGTTGTTCGGCGGCGCGGGCGTGGGCAAGACCGTGCTCATCCAGGAATTGATCAACAACATCGCCAAGGGCCATGGCGGCGTTTCCGTGTTCGCGGGCGTTGGCGAGCGGACCCGTGAGGGCAACGATCTCTACCATGAAATGGTCGATGCCGGTGTTATCAAGCTGAACGAAGACGGCACCACCGAGGGCTCCAAAGTGGCGCTGGTGTATGGCCAGATGAACGAGCCGCCGGGTGCGCGCGCCCGCGTTGCCCTTTCCGGCGTTACGATGGCCGAATATTTCCGCGACCAGGAAGGCCAGGACGTGCTGTTCTTCGTGGACAACATCTTCCGCTTCACCCAGGCCGGTGCTGAAATGTCCGCTCTGCTGGGCCGCATCCCCTCCGCCGTGGGCTACCAGCCCACTTTGGCGACGGATATGGGCGCGTTGCAGGAGCGTATTACCTCCACCAAGAAGGGCTCCATCACCTCCGTGCAGGCCGTTTATGTGCCAGCGGACGATCTGACCGACCCGGCGCCCGCCAACACCTTCGCGCATCTGGATGCGACGACCGTGCTGAACCGCTCCATCGCCGAGAAGGGCATTTACCCGGCGGTTGACCCGTTGGACTCCACCTCGCGCTCGCTGGACCCCCGCATTGTGGGCGAGGAGCATTACAAGGTGGCCCGCGACGTGCAGCGCATTCTGCAAACCTATAAGGGCTTGCAGGACATCATCGCCATTCTGGGCATGGACGAGCTTTCCGACGACGACAAGATGGTTGTGGCCCGCGCCCGTAAGATCGAGCGCTTCCTCTCGCAGCCGTTCCATGTCGCGGAAGTGTTCACCGGCTCGCCGGGCGTGTTCGTGAAGGTTGAAGACACGATCCGCGCCTTCAAGGGCATTGTGGCTGGCGAGTACGACCATCTGCCGGAAGCGGCTTTCTACATGGTTGGCACCATCGAAGAGGCGATCGCCAAGGCTGAATCTCTGGCGGCGAAGGCCTGATCCATGCCATTGGCCCTGGAAATCATCAGCCCGGAGCGGCTGCTCCTGGCCCGTGATGTCGACATGGTGGTGGTGCCCGGTACGGAAGGCGATCTTGGCGTGCTGCCGGGCCATTCCAAGCTGGTGACCTCCCTGCGCGGCGGGCTGGTGGATATCTATGAAGGCGGCAAGATCACCGACCGGTTCTTCGTGACCGGCGGCTTTGCCGAGGTCACGGAATCCCGCTGCTCGGTGCTGGCTGACGAGATCATCCGCCAGGCGGATATCAACCCGGCAGTGGCGCAGGCCAAGCTGGCTGAGGCCAAGGCGGCGTTCGACGCGCTGGATTTGAACGATGCGGAAGCATATCGTGAAACTTCAGACAAGCTGATCTCTGCCCAGGCGATGGTGGATAGCATCGCCGAATAAATTCCAATTGCTCCCTGCTAAACTGGGATAGGCGCTTCCTTTATGGAGGCGCCTTTTTTATTTCATCAGCATCCTGAGCCCAACAATGGCGAGGATAACGCCAAGGCAGGTTTTCAGCAGCTTATCTGGCGCATACCGTGCGGCAAAGCTGCCGATAATAATGCCGGGAATGGAGCCGAACAGCAATTGCCCCACCAAAGGCAGGTTTACCGTGCCCAGGAACCAATGGCCAAGCCCGGCCAGCAGCGTCAGCGGTACGGCATGGGCGATATCTGACCCCACGATGCGCACCATGGGCTGGCGTGGATAAAGGATGATGAGCGCAACCGTGCCCAGCGCCCCGGCGCCGACAGAGGAAAGGCAAACAAGCACGCCCAGCACGGCGCCGGTGAGCACGGTGAGCCGGAGCGAGGTGGTGGCACCAAATTCAGGGTAGCGACGGTTGATCGCATTTAGAATCTGCGTTTTGAACAGCAGCGAGGCAGCGCTGAGCAGCAGAGACACCCCGAGCACGGCGGAAATCAGGTCGGACATCGCCTTGTTGGCAGCCCCTGCATAAGCCAGCGCCAGCAGGCAGAGAATGGTGGCGGGCACCGAGCCCATGGCGAGGCGGCGTACAATAAGCCAATCCACTGTTTTGCCAGCGCTGTGGATGGTGGTGCCCGCGGTTTTGGTGACGGCGGCGAACAGCAAATCTGTGCCGACGGCGGTGGAAGGGTGAAAGCCGAACAGCATGACCAGTAGGGGCGTCATCAGCGAGCCGCCACCAACGCCGGTCAGCCCCACCAAAAGCCCGACCAGAAGGCCGGATACGATATAGGCGGGCTGAAACCCTAAATTTCCTATCGACATCATAGACTATTACTTACACAGGATTGAACATCCGGCAAGCGCGCGGTCAGGGCGGCAGTATTAACCAGAATCTCGCTCCCTTGGGTGCGCCTTGCGCCAAACCTCCATAAGCTGGCTGGTTTCCACATCCGTATAACGCTGCGTGGTGGAAAGGCTGGCATGGCCGAGAAGTTCCTGGATTGAGCGTAAATCCGCCCCGCCCGCCAGCAGATGGGTGGCGAAGCTGTGGCGCAAAGCGTGCGGCGTGGCGTGCTCGGGCAGGCCGTTCAGGCGACGGAAATTGCGCAGGTTTTTTTGCGCCACCCCGGCATTCAGCCGCCCGCCGCGTAGGCCGGTGAACAGCGGCGCGTCGCGCCCAGGGTTTGGGTGCAGTTTCAGCCAGGCGGCGATGCTGGTGCGCAAAGCTGGCAGAAGCGGCACAATGCGTTGTTTATTGCCCTTACCGGTCACGCGCAGGGCGTCGTCGGTGGCAGGCAAATCCCCCACATTCAGGGCCAGCGCCTCGGCGATTCGCAATCCCGCACCGTAGAGCAGCATCATCAGCGCGGCGTCGCGGACCTGTTCAAGCGCGGTGTCAGTCGCCTCGCCAATATCCTGGACCACGCTCAGCGCGTCATCGGGGGTGAGCGCCTTGGGCAGCGGGCGTTTCGGGCGCGGGCGGGTGATGAGCAAAAGCTGGGTGGCATCTACCCCGTGACGCTGGTGCAGATAGCGGAAGAAGGTGCGCAGCGCGGAAAGTTTGCGGGCCCTGGTGGCGTTAATGTCCCCGGCCTTGGCGGCATCGGCGAGGTAGGCGCGAAAATCCGCCGCGCGCAGCCTGCCGAGGGTTCCGGGGCTTGGCGCCTCGCCGGTATGCTCAGCGGTGAAAGACAAAAAAGCCCGCACATCACGGGCATAGGTTTCAACAGTTTTGGTCCCGGCCCGGCGTTCGGCGCCGAGCCAGGTGCAGAATTCAGTCAGCAGTGTGTCGTCAGACAATACTTTGCCCGGTGGCGGCCCAATCCTTCAGGAAGGCGGAAAGGCCCTTATCGGTCAGCGGGTGGCCGTAAAGCTGCTTGATGACGGAAGGCGGAATGGTGGCAACATCCGCGCCCATTTTCGCCGCTTCAATCAGATGGATTGGGTTGCGGATGGAGGCCACCAGCACCTCAGTCTTCAGGTTCGGGTAGTTGTTATAGATCGTCACGATGTCGTGGATCAGATCCATGCCGTTCTGGCCGATATCATCCAACCGGCCGACGAAAGGCGAGATGAAGCTGGCCCCGGCCTTAGCGGCCAGCAGTGCCTGGGCGGCTGAGAAGCAGAGGGTGACGTTCACCATAATGCCCTGCTGAGAAAGCGCGTAGCAGGCTTTCAGCCCGTCCTGGGTCAGGGGCACCTTGATCGCCACATTCGGGGCGATTTTTTTTAGCACACCGGCCTCGGCCAGCATCTGCTTATACTCGGTGGCGGCAACCTCCGCACTCACCGGGCCGGGGACGATTTCGCAGATCTCGGCAATGACTTCGAGAATATTGCGGCCGGATTTGGCGATGAGGGAGGGGTTGGTGGTGACGCCGTCCAGCAGGCCGGTGGTGGCAAGCTCCCGGATCTCGGAGATTTCGGCGGTATCGACAAAGAATTTCATGGGTGGCTTTCCGGTGAACAGGGTCTCTGGTTAAAAGCATACAGCATGGAGCTTGTATCACCGACAACCCGCGTCAGCATCTTGCTCCCTTATAAATTTGGCATGGCCTTCACCTATGAGGCCACGGCCCCGCTGGCACCTGGCACGCTGGTGCGCGTGCCTTTGGGGCGGCGGATGGTGGTTGGCGTGGTGTGGGACGACCCGCCGGACAGGGATGTGAAAACCCGGAAGGTGACGGAAATGCTGGATTTTCCGCCCATGCGGGAGGATTTGCGCAAGTTTATCGACTGGGTGGCCGGTTACACCCTGGCCGCGCGCGGGGATGTGCTGGCGCTGAGCCTGAAGGAGCCGTTATTGGCCCCGTCGCCCAAGCGGGCCCGGACATTTGCGTTCGGCGGCGCAAACCCCGAGCTTCCCGGCCCGGTGCTTTCCAGCATTCAGGAAAATGCCGCCATGGCGCTGCGCGAGGATGTGCGGGCGGGGGGTTTCTCGGTCACGCTGCTGAATGGGGTGACAGGCTCCGGCAAAACCGAAGTGTATCTGGAGGAAGTGGCCGAAGCGCTGCGGCATAAAAAGCAGGTGCTGGTGCTGCTGCCGGAAATCGCGCTCTCGGTGCAGATGTTGGCGCGGTTCGAGGCGCGGTTCGGGGTGCGGCCTGCTGTCTGGCACTCGGAACTTACCCCGGCGCAAAGGCGCGAGACCTACCGCGCTGTGGCGCAAGGCCGGGCGGATGTGGTGGTGGGGGCGCGCTCAGCCTTGTTTCTGCCCTTCGCCAATCTCGGCCTCATCGTGGTGGATGAGGAGCACGAGACATCCTTCAAGCAGGAGGATGGGGTGATGTATAATGCCCGGGACATGGCGGTGGTGCGGGGCAAGTTCTGTGCGGCCCCGGTGCTGCTGGTGAGCGCCACGCCCAGCTTAGAGACCGCCGAAAACGCTGCTTCGGGGCGGTATAAAAAGCTCGATCTGCCCGCGCGCCATGGCGGGGCCACGCTGCCGCGCATGGAGGCGCTGGATTTGCGCGAGGCACCGCCGGAGCGGGGCAAATTTCTCTCGCCTTTGCTGGTGGCGGCAATGCGCGAAACGCTGGCGCGCGGCGAGCAGGCGATGCTGTTCCTCAACCGGCGTGGCTATGCGCCGCTCACCCTCTGCCGCACCTGCGGGCACCGGCTTTCCTGCCCCAATTGTTCGGCCTGGCTGGTGGAGCATAAATCCTCGCCCCGGCTTTCCTGCCATCATTGTGGCCACACCACGCAGCGCCCGGCCCATTGCCCTGCCTGCGAGGCGGAGGGCAG
>JAGWIL010000545.1 GCA_028866335.1 Rhodospirillales bacterium | reverse complement strand
TTGCGCGCATATTTGCCTCCGATGCTGAAGCCGGAATACACGCCAGCCTGCACCTTGGCCCATTCGTTGTCGTCCACGATGTGCGCATTGACGCTGATGGCCTTGGCTACGTCGTCCATGTCCATTTGCTTGACCACGCCGGCCGCGATGTTGCCGTGCATGGCGCGGACGTTGCCGACCGACTTGCCATCGGTAGACTTGGCGATGTCGCCAGACCACTTCTCGAAGTGCGGCTTGCTGCTGGCGTAGTCGAACACCTCGCCGGAGCGGTCGAGCGCTTCGTTGGCAATCACGCCGGTCACGGTGCGCGAGGCCTCGTCCACCTTGGTCAGTCGGGCAAAAATGTGCATGGTTCAGTCCTCTGCGGGTTTGCGGCGATAGGCAGCGTCGCAACGACAGCGCGGGTGCGCGATCGGTGCCAGGTCGCCGCTTTGAAAAGGCTTGTCGATGGGTATCCACTCCTGCGCGGCGTTGGCTGTGCAGATCGGGCAGACGCCCTCGTCGTTTGACAGCAGCCAGCGCTTGACCTTCATGCCAACCGATACCGCGCCGGCATACGCGCCCTCGGTGAGCGCGTTGGCCACTTCGGTGCGCGCGATCAGCTCGGCGCGGTCGGGCGTGAAGGCGTAGGCGTCGCTCAGAATCTGCGCCAGCTCGTCGTTCGTGGCGTGATCTTCCAGCGCCTTGGCGACCGTCTGCCGGATCATGTCGCGGGTCGATTGCTCAAGCTGACCGCCTGAACCATCGCTGCCCAGAAGCTCAACCGCATGCTGCTGCGCCCACTCGATCGCGCGCGGGTCTTGGTGATCCAGCATGTCGAAGCCGGCCTCGGTAGCTGCCGGCGCAACGGTTGGGTCTGCCGCAACGATCCGCGCCACCTCTTGCTTGCTGCCATCGGCTGCCACCGCCTGCAGCGTGTCGCTGTAGTCATCCCATGCCAGCGACAGGCCGGAGGTATCCATCTCGCTGGTGAACTGGTCAGCCAGCACGCCGATCTCTTCCGGCGTGTAATTGTGGCCGTCGACTGTTCGATCAGATGCCGCTTTGCCGAGCTTGCTGGCCTGCTTGACCGCATCCTGCCGCACCACGTCGAGCGCCGCGGCGAA
>JAGWIL010000544.1 GCA_028866335.1 Rhodospirillales bacterium | reverse complement strand
GGGCCGGAAAGGCTGAGCAGGCAAAGCCCGTCCGTCTGCTCGGTAATGGCCGCCAGCTCAGCGGGCAATGCCAGCTCCCCCAGCACCAGCCATTGGCGCGGGCCATTCCAGAGAATCTCTGCCCCTTGATGGGTGATGCGCTTGGGCGTGGCGGGCAGCGCAACCCCCATCGCTGTTTCCAACGCGGGCAGCGTGGTTTTATGGGCGGCCAGGCTGCGGATCCGCCTGGGTGGTGCCATTCCAATGAAAGGGTGCGGTGCCAAAGCGGTTTCATCAAGCATGGAGGCGGCTCCCATCCGGGTCGTAATGCACGGGCGCGGTCACAACGGCCTGAAAATCTCCACCGCGCAGCTTGTCGTAAACGCGCACAGTTTCACCAATGCGCGCCGGGCCGTTTTTCAGCAGCGCCAACGCGATGGAACCCAGGCTCGGGCTGCGCGCGGCGGAGGTTACATGCCCCTGGTCGTTGGCGGCCACAGCCTCCTCCCCCAAGGCAAATAAATGGCTGCCCGCGCGGATGATGTCCTGGCTGTTGACCGGCCTCAGCCCGATGAGGGTGGGACGGCTCGGGTCAGTAAGCGCGGCGCGGGCAGCCATGGCGCGGCCAAGAAAGTCTTTCTTCTTCGAAAGCAGCTTGTGCAGGCCAAGATCATGCGCCGTGGTCTGGCCGTTCAGCTCAGGCCCGGCGGCGTGGCCTTTCTCGATCCGCATGATGCCCAATGCCTCGGTGCCATAGGGTGCGATGCCAAATTCCGCACCGGCTTCCATCAGCTTTTCCGCCAGCATTTGGGCGTGGCGTGCGGGCACAGCGAGCTCATAAGCGCGTTCGCCAGAGAAGGAGATGCGGAACAGCCTGGCGGGCACGCCGCCGCACACGGTGAGCTCACCGCAAGCCATATAGGGGAATGCCTCGTTGGAAAGATCAAACGGTGGATCTACAATTTTCGCCAGCGTGGCGGCAGCGCGCGGCCCCGCCACGGCAATCTGTCCCCATTGGTCTGTAACCGAGATGAGCGACACATCAAGCCCTGGCCACAACACCTGGGCGGCGAATTCCAGTTGCTGCATCACCCGCCCGGCATTGGCGGTGGTGGTGGTCATCACGAA
>JAGWIL010000116.1 GCA_028866335.1 Rhodospirillales bacterium | reverse complement strand
CAAGGTGTGGCGCTGGAAATTTTCTACGGCACACATCTCGATGAACTCTCCCGCCGCCTGGCCGGCGCCGTGGCCGGCGAGATCGGCTTCATGATCGACCAGATTGACCGCGACCCCACAAGGCGCACGTTGGTGATGCAGGAAGGCGACATTCATTTCACCTTCCAAAGCCGTTTCATACGGAACGAAACCTTGCGGCATCTGCCGCCGCCCGATGCGCCCGGCCCGGTGGATACAGACCTTGCCCAGGCCCTGGCACAGGATGTTCACCGCCCCTTCAATGTCGCCTGGCATGAACATCCTGGCTTCTTGCGGGTGAATATACAGATGGCGGATGGGGTCATCAGCGTCGATGTGCCGCGCAAGCGGCTGTTCATCGGCACCTTTTACCTGTTTCTCATTTGGCTGATCGGCTCTGCATTGCTGCTGGTGTTTCTGGCGGCGCTGTTTCTGCGCACCCAGGTGCGCGGCATTAAACGCCTGGCGGAAGCCGCGGAAGCCTTCGGCATGGGGCGGGATAACGGGCCGATCCGCCCGGAAGGTGCGATTGAGGTGCGCCGGGCCGCCACCGCCTTTAACCGGATGCAGGAACGCCTGCGCCGCTTCCTCTCTCAGCGCACCACAATGCTGGCCGGGGTGAGCCATGATTTACGCACGCCGCTTACCCGCCTGCGCCTCGCGTTGGCCATGCAGCCCAGCGTTACCCCGGACGATTTGCAGGACATGGAAAGCGATATCGCCGAGATGGAGCATCTCATTGGCATCTACCTCAACTTCGCCAGGGGTGAGGGCAGCGAACAGGCTGTGCCAACAGACCTGCCCGTGCTGCTGGAGGAAATCTGTGTTGCCGCGAAACGCTCAGGTGCAACCATAAGCCTTTCCGCACCGGAGACCATGATGGTAACGCTGCGCCCGGAAGCCATGCGGCGCGCTTTCACCAACCTTATCGACAATGCCCGCCGCCATGCCAGCCTGATCTGGGTGAGCGCCGCGCGCAACGGCGCCAGCGTGCAAATTTTCATCGACGATAACGGCCCAGGCATACCCGAACAGAAACGCGAGACGCTGCTGAAGCCATTTGAAAGCGAAGACCCTGGCGGCACCGGGCTTGGCCTGGCCATCGCGCGGGATATCGTTGTCGCCCATGGCGGCGGCATTCTGCTGCTGGATCGGCCGGGCGGGGGGTTGCGGGTGTCGGTGGAGTTGCCGGGCTAGCCTTAGAGCCGGATGACATTAGATCGAATCACGTTGTGGTTCGCTCTAATGTCTGAATCCGCCTCTAAATTAATAAAGTAGGGGACGATTCAGACATGAGATGACCCCGCAAAGCGGGTCAAACTCATGTCATCGCACTCTAAGTGCTGGTTTTCACCAGTGCCGCGATCACCTCCGCCAGCGGGGTTTTGCCCTGGGCCGTTTCATGGCCGCCGCGAAAATCGATCCAACCTTCATTGAAGCCATCGAGCATTCTTATGCGCGGTGTGGGGTGGTTCATGCCCTGTGCGGTAAAAAGCGCCTCCCAGGCCGCGCGCGGCACCGTTTCAGGTTTTACCGTATGGCCCAGCGCCTGAGAAAATGCCGCCGCCAGATCTTCCGGCGAGACCCGGTTTGGGCCTTCCAGCTCCACAATTCGCGAACCTTCCCAGCCCTGCATCAATAATCCGGCGGCGCAGTCTCCCACGTCCCGTGCCGCCACCATCGGAAACGACTTATGCAGCGGCTGCAAAAAGCTGCGCAGCACCGCTTCATCGCGCGCGGCTGGCGCATCCCACAAGGCGTTATCCATAAACCAGGCTGACCGTAAAAAAATCACCGGCAGGCCGAGCGCGCCCAAGGCTTCTTCCATCATGCCGCGCGGGGTAAGCAGGTTTTCAAAACGCGCATCAGCGCCGATGGTCGAAAGGCACAAAACTCTCGCGGGCTTGGCAATGCGCAGCGCCGCGGCAACGGCGTTTATCACGCGCTTGGCGGCGGGAAAGCCTGGGGCGGGGTCGAACTCCGGCGGCGGCAGAATAAACACGCCCTCGGCACCCGCAAAAGCCTGCGCCAGTTGCGCCGCATCCTCCATCTCCGCCAATGCGATTTCGCAGCCACGCGCGGCCCAGATTTCGGCTTTGGCAGGGTCGCGCAAAACGGCCCGCACTGGCTTGCCTTGCGCCAGAAGCGCTTGCGCCAAAGTGCCGCCAACCTTCCCGGTAATGCCTGTGACTGCGTACATTTTATATCTCCATGGAACCAACGGGGCGGATTTACGCTTTGCGGCTGCATGATTCACGCGCATTATTGTCATGCTAAAAATGACCTAAAATCATCATTGGAGCAAAGCTCGTGACATTCGATCCACGATTGTTGGCAGGGGCGGGCGTTATGGTTGCCGTAACCGAGGCCGGTAACTTCGCCAGGGCGGCGGAAATGCTGGGCCTTACAGCTTCCGGCGTAAGCAGGGCCGTGGCGCGGCTGGAAGCGCAAGTGGGGGTGAGGTTGTTCGACCGCACCCCCAGGCAAATGCGCTTAACCGAGGAAGGCCAGCGTTTTCACGCGGAGATTATGCCCTTGCTGGCAGGGCTGGAAGAAGCCGCCGCGAATGCCGCCGGAACCGCTGTTGAGGTTGGTGGCCGCCTGCGCGTTTCCGCTGACCCCTGGTTCGCGCGCGTTGTTCTGGCACCGCGCTTGCAGCAATTCCTGGCGCGCCACCCTCGGCTGTCGATCGACCTTTTAACCAGCAATTACCGGGAGGAGATGATGGCGGGGATAGATGTGGCGTTGCGGTTCGGGCCGTTGGAAGGTGCATCGCTGATCGCCCGCCGCATTCTTGAAACCCGGATTGTGACCTGCGCCGCGCCGGCTTACCTTCAAAAACACGGCACACCAGCAACCCCGCATAACCTTGCTCAGCACACGCTTCTGCTGTTCCGCGACCCGCAGAGCGGCAAGCCCTTCTCCTGGGAATTTCATTTTGCGGGAGAAGTCATCGAAATTCCGGCGAAGTCACGCTTCATGACCGACGACCCCTCAGCCGCCCTCGCCGCCTGCCTTGCCGGGCATGGCGTTTTTCAAAGCCTCGCCATCGGGCTTGAGCCTTTCCTGGCGAGGGGGGAATTGATGCAGATTCTACCTGAATGGTCGGAAGAGATGTTCCCGCTTGTCGCCTATCATCCCTCCCGGCATTTGCCGCCCGCCAAGGTGCGGGCGTTTCTTGGCTTCGTGCGGGAGATTACCGAGCCTTTCAGCAGTTAACCCCGTTAGAACATCTCGCTCAGCCCGGTTTCCAGCGGTATCGGCGTCACGGAAAGTGTTTTGACCATCGGGCCGATATCGAAGGCTTTATCTTCCAGCAGACGGCGCAATTCGCCCGGGCCGATTTTGGGCAGACCCGGCAAAAGGCGAAGCAAAGGGAGTGCCGCCATTAACAGCGATGCCGGAAGCGGCACCACCGGCGGCATGTTCAGCCCCGCCGCGCGCGCCACGGCCTTCGCGAAATCCCGGTAGGCCATCGGCTCTGGCCCGGCGATGACGAGGGATTGCGGGCCCGTCAGCGCCCCGCTTTGCGCCAGGGCAAGGGCGGCCAAAAGGCAGCGCGTTACGTCGTTTTGATGAATCGGCTGCACCAGAGCGCGGCCGCCGCCCGGCAACGGCGCCACGGGCAGTTTGCGCAGCAAAGCCGCGAGACGCCGCACGTTGTTCTCGCCCTCGGAGCCGTAGATCATGGTGGGGTGCAGCAGCACGCCCGCACGGCCTGATGCCAGCAACGCCGCTTCGCCCCGCTTCACGCCGTTGCCGTGCGCATCTGGCCAGCGGGTGAATTTACGGGTGGAGCCAAGGCCGATAATTGCTGTTTGCGGCGCGGTGGCCTGAAGAATGGCCGGAATATGCGAGGCATGGGCGGTGCTGATGACATAGCGGGCACCTGCCAATGCCTCGCGTAGCGCCGCCTCCGGGCCGGTGAGGTCCGCAAGGCGCGGCGGCAGCGATAGCGCGGCGATATCCGCGGGCAGCCGCGCCGCATTGCGCACCACCGGCACAACCGGAATGCCCTGCGCCAGCAATGCCCGGCAAAGCGCGCTGCCAGACCGGCCTGCGCCGATAACGTGAACCGGTTCAGCCAACAACCGCGCGCTCGCCGTTTGCATGGGCTTCAACCAGTGCCAACAGCCCCTGGATGATCTGCGCTGGTGTGGGAGCGCATCCGGCGATGACAAGATCCACCGGCAGAAACGCCTCCGCCCCGCCAGCAACGGCGGGCGAGCCTTTGAACACCCCGCCATCCACCGCGCAATCGCCCACCGCCACCACAAAAACCGGGTCCGGCATGGCGGCGCGGGCCTGGCCCACCGCCTCGCGCATGTTAACCCCGGCCACGCCGGTGATGAGCAGAATATCCGCATGGCGCGGGCTGGGGGTAAAGCTCAGGCCGTATTGGGTAAGGTCGTGGATGAGATTCTGGGTGGCGCGCAGCTCCAGCTCGCAGCCATTGCAGCTTCCCGCCGCTACGTGGCGGATGGCAAGTGCCCGGCCCAGCCGCTTCTGCCCCGCTGCCTCCAGCCGCGCGCGCAGGGTTTTCGCCAGCTCAGCATCCGGCGCATTGGCGGGGGCAGCGTGGGAGAGGACATGCCGGGCGATTGTTTTCCAGACCATGCTGGCACCATAGCCCTCAGCCGCGTGGCAGGAAACCGACGATCCGCTCCGCCTCATCCGTAATCGGCCCGGCGATGGCGGCAGCCTTGGCAGCACCTGCCTGCAACACCCGGTCCAGCTCGGCCGTGTCCGCCAGATAATCCCGCGTGCGCTTCGCGATCGGCTCCACATGCGCCACCAGCGCATCGGCGAGGGCGTTTTTAAACGGCCCGAAGCCGCCGCCCGCAAACCGCGCCAGCAATGCCTCCTGGCTTTCACCGGAAATGGCGGCGAAAATGCCCAGCAGATTGCGCGCCTCCGGCCGCTCCGCCAGTGCGGCGAGATTATCCGGCAACGGCTCCGCATCGGTTTTCGCCTTGCGGATTTTCTGGGAAATCATGTCCGCATCATCGGTCATGTTGATGCGCGACTGATCCGACGGGTCGGATTTCGACATTTTTTTGGTGCCGTCCCGCAAGCTCATCACCCGCGCTGTCTCTTTCAAAATCAGCGGTTCAATGCGCGGGAAAAAACTCACCCCGAAATCATGGTTGAACTTCTCGGCAATGTCGTTCGCAAGCTCGATATGCTGGAGCTGGTCATCCCCCACCGGCACTTTCGTGGCGTGGTAGGCGTGAATGTCGGCGGCCATTAAATTCGGGTACACGAACAGCCCGGTGGAAACCGCCTCGCGGTCTTTGCCAGCTTTATCCTTGAACTGGGTCATACGGTTCAGCCAGCCCATTCGGGCGACACAGTTGAAAATCCAGCCCAAACGCGCATGGGCAGAAACGGCGGATTGGTGGAAGATGATGCTGTGCTCAGGGTTTATTCCACAGGCCAGCAGCAAAGCCGCCATGGTGTAGGTTTGCTCCCGCAGGGCAGCGGGTTCCTGAAACGTGGTGATGGCGTGCAGATCGACCAGGCAATAAATGCACTCATCCCCGCTTTGTTGCAGCGCCACCCAATTACGCAACGCGCCCAGGTAATTCCCGAGTGTCGCGATGCCGGTGGGCTGAATGCCTGAGAAGATGCGGGCCATGGTCTCGTCTGTCTCCGTTTCGTGAAGGCTTATGCCGGTTTGCGCCGCCGG